>DASZYN010000426.1:0-5217 GCA_035545435.1 Acidobacteriaceae bacterium
CTATCTGGAGAAACTCATCGAGCGGCCTCGCCACATCGAGATTCAGATCATTGCCGACGAGCACGGGCACTGCGTCTCCCTTGGCGAGCGCGAGTGCTCCGTCCAGCGCCGGCATCAGAAGGTCATTGAAGAAGCGCCATCCCCGGTAGTCGATCCCGACCTTCGTCGCCGCATGGGCGAAGCCGCCGTCCGCCTCGCGCGTTCCGCCGGATACACGAACGCCGGCACCATCGAGTTTCTCGTCGACGATCAGCAGAACTTCTACTTCCTCGAGATGAACACTCGTCTCCAGGTCGAGCATCCCGTCACCGAACTTGTCACCGGATACGACCTGGTCCACCTCCAGATACGCATCGCCCAGGGTGAGCCTTTACCCTTTACCCAGAGCGACGTTCACCTCCGCGGTCACGCCATCGAGTGCCGCGTCTACGCCGAAGATCCCGCCCACGGTTTCATGCCCTCGCCCGGTCGCATTACGCGCCTCCTCCAGCCCGGCGGCCCCGGCATTCGAGAAGACTCCGGCATTTATGAAGGCTGGGTTGTCCCTGTTGACTACGACCCCATGCTCTCCAAACTCATTGCTTACGCGCCCACCCGCGATCTCGCCATCGCCCGCCTCCTGCGCGCTCTCGATGAATACGTAATCGGTGGCATCCGCACCAATCTCGGCCTCTTCCGCCGCATCCTCACCGACGCTGACTTCCGCGCAGCACGCATCGATACCGGCTATCTCGACCGCCTCCTTGCCGCCACGCCTCCCCCGCCACCGGCAGCCGGGAACGGCCATAGCACGATTCCAGCTGTGGCCGCGGCTCTCTTTGAAGCCGGCAAACCCTCCCCCAATGGCGCGTTCATGAACGGCAAGCCCGCGAGCGCCTGGAAGACCGCCGCCCGTCGCGACGCAGTCCGCCTCGCCGACTAAAGGACGCCGCCCCATGACGCTCCACCTCGAAATCGGCGGCCGCACCTGTCAGGTCGAAGTCGATCCCGCCGACACTCCAGGCCAGTGGCGCATCCGCGTCGATGGCCAGCCGGTTGAGGCTGACGCACATCTCATCCGGCCAGGCGTTCTCTCCCTCCTTATCGCCGGACAGTCGTTTCGCGTCGTACTCGACCCCAACACCGCTGATCCTGCCCTTCACATCGGCCACGAGCGCATTCCCTACCGCGTCGACGATCCGCGCTCTCTCCGCTCCCGTCGCCGCCTCGGTGGAGTCGAGGGTCCCGTCACCCTCAAAGCCTCCATGCCCGGTCGCGTCGTGCGCGTGCTGGTCGAAAAGGGCGACACCGTTGCCGCCCATCAGGGCGTCCTCGTTGTCGAGGCCATGAAGATGCAAAACGAAATGCAGTCTCCCCGCGATGGACGCGTCCGCGAGCTCCGCGTCGCTCCCGGCGATACCGTCTCCGCAGGCGACATCCTCGCCATCATCGAATAGCCCTGCGCCCTGACACTCCACAGGCGACAGTCCGGTCTCTTCATTTGGTTCCGCGTCGCGTTCCCAGCACCATCTGCACAAGGTGCCGTGCTTCCGGCCGTGCAGGACTGCCCAGAAGAGCCTCGGTGAACGCCTCAAAAAACGAAGCCGCCATCAGAGTCATCCCAGCCGCCGCCGCATCCACCTGCCTGTCGACTCGGCCCAGCTGCTGCTCTTCTTCGATGTATGCAGCCAGGGTCGCAATCCCGCGATGCGGACCCTTTCCCCCGCCATCCAGTGACGCTCGGAAGCGCTGCAGCAGATCGGGTTGGGAAAACAGCGAGCAAAGCATCGGCGTCACCCGGCGATGGAAGCGCGTCAGTCCGGTCACCGCCACAAGCAGATTCTCTTCCGGAGTTGCCGTCCCGACTTTCTTCCGGAGCGCGTGCAGCGGCACGACCATCTCGGGCAGCGCTTCACGCAGGACCTCGAGGACCAGCGAGAGCCGGTCCTCGAAATGTACGTAGATCGCCCCTTCAGAGCAGGGAACCGACTCGGCGATGGCCCGGGTCGTCACGCCATTCAGCCCCCGCTTGCGCAGCAGTGTTTCGGCGGCTTTTACGATGTCGGCTCTGCGGCTGGCGCGGCGTGGTTTTCCCGGCATGTTTTCGATTGTCTCGTATTCGCCGCAGGCTCGATGGATTGCCCATAGGAATCTTTCGATGCTATAGTGAGCGCTCACTCATCACATGCAATAAGGGAGAATAAAATGACGCGTGCCCATCTTGGAAAAGTGCTGCTGACCCTTGTCCTGCTCGGAGGAGCAGTCATGTCGTTTGCCCTGGACTGGAGCGGAAACCACCTCCTCAATCCGCTCTGGCATCCGCACGCCCGCTACCACTCCGCCGTTCTCCTGTTTCTCTTCGCCGGCGCCGCCTCCACCGCAACATGGCTCCTCTGGCGTCGATCGAAGGAACCCGCGGTCGCCTTCACCGCAGCCTCCCTGCTTTCACTGGCCTACTGGACGCCGTTCTTTTACGTGCCTTTTCTCCTGCCCCACTCGTCTTACTGGGCGGGCATTCCCGGCCATGAGCCGCGCATTGCTGGCGTCACGATCTACCCTAACCTCGTGGTCGTCGCACTCTTTGTCGTGCTCACTCTGATCGCATGGTGGCTCGGGCAGACTGCACAGGAGTCATAGCCCACTCGATGACGGGCCGCTTCCTGCGACCTGGACCCGGCCTCATTGCTGTGACTGCTGAATCTGTAACAGTGGCTCTGCCGGCGGCGGAGGCGCCTGCGCCTTCTCCACCAGCATCGACCAGTCTTCTGGAATCGGCAGCTCCCGCTCCAGATCCGGAGCCGCATCCGACGCAGTCACCTGCACCGCCACATAAAGGTCGCTGTCCGTTCTGCCCCGAAATAACCCTCGCGTAGGCGGAACGTCCGCATAGTCTCGCCCCAGCGCTGTTCGTATATGCCGGTCCCGTGCGACCAGCGCATTGGTCGGATCGAACCCTACCCACCCCAGCGCCGGCAGAAATGCCTCCACCCACGCATGCGTCGCGTTCGACGTCGACCGGTCGTGATCCTCACTGCCGTGGTACAGATACCCGCTTATATACCGGCACGGAATCCCCACATGCCGCACCAGCGCAATCATGATGTGCGCAAAATCCTGGCACACTCCCCGCCGCGTCTTCAGCGCCTCGTCGATCGGTGAATCTACCTGTGTGCTCCGCTTCTCATAGCTGAATGCGTCGTACAGTCGCGCGTTGATCTCGTGCAGCAGCTTCAGCGGATCGTCGCGCCGCGTCACTTCCAGCTCCTTCGCCAGCCCCAGCAGCAGCGGGGTCGGCGCCGCAAACTCGCTCGGCAGCAGCATCTCCCAGTAGTCGCCCTCCGCTACCAGCTCATCCAGCTCTTTCCACGCCCCTGGTTCCAGCTCTGTCGGAATTGCAGCCAGCGGCTGGTGCTCTACCACCGCCTCGGCCACGATTACCATCTGCCCGTGCCGCCCCGGAATATCGAAGTGATGGATGTTGTTTCCCAGATGGTCCCGATACGTGAACACCCGGCACCGCGGACTCACGGACAACGTGAACGACAAACAGCGCTGGTTGCTGTCGCTGCGGGGATGCATGCGCACCTCCGTCGTGCTCTCGCTGACCGTGCGCGAATAAATGAACTTCGTCAGATGGCGAACGAAATAGTAGTGCATCGCTTCGAATACCTCGAATCCGGCTACACCGACAGCGCCGTCTCCACGGAATACTGGATGTAAACGGCGTAAATCAAATCGTGGATCTCTTTGCACTGATCCAGAATGCTTCGCAAATATCTCACCGGATCGCGCGCCAGAATCTCTCCAATCTCCGCAAATCCCAGCGTCGCCTTTAACCGTCCTGCCACCCGCATCAGTTCGCCCCCATGCTGCGTCCGCGTGTGCTGCTGGATCGCCTCCAGCGCGTTGTGCAGCGCATCCACCGCATACCGCACCGAGTGCGGAAAAGCCGGATCGAGCAGCAGGAACTCCAGAATCCTTTCGCGCGTCAGGTCCGACGTGTGGACCCGGCAAAACGCCTCGAATGCCGTACAGATGCGCAGCAAACCCACCCATTCCAGATACTGGCTCGCATCGTCTGAATCCTCTCCCGGAAAAACCTCCCTTTCGTAGACATCCAGCAGCATCGTCAGCGACCACGCGCGCTCCAGGTACCTGCCCACCCGCAGCACCTGCCATCCCTCGCCGTGGCTCAACGTTGTATCCGTCACGCCCTGAAAAAGATGAACCCCGTCGATGATCATCGGAAGAAACTCCGTCAGATTCCTCTCCGATGGAGCCGCCGTCCGCAGCCGGCCAATCTCGTGGAACAGCCCGTTCAACCGCTGCCATTGTTCGGTGCTGATCTCGTCGCGAATCTGCCGCGCATTCTCGCGCGCTGCAAAAATGCACGCCGTAATCGACGCATGCCGCGTCGTATCGAAGCACAGAGCGTGCACCAGCGCCGTTACGCCCACCCATCGCGTCGGCTCGCTTCCGTCGCCCTCCTGCCACCCCAACCCTGGCGCGGCCCCCACCGCCGCCAGCACTCTCTGCCAGCGACGCTCCGCGCTCACCCGAGACCGGTCCAGCATCAGCCCCATGTTGATGTCGATCAACCGCGCCGTATGCTCAGCCCGCTCCAGATACCGGCTCGTCCAGCACAAACTGTCCGCTACGCGTGAAAGCATCCCACCGCCTCAACTCACAACTGACAACGCTGCCGGACAGCTTCGCTGTTCGTCAGCTCCCCAGCACCCACGTATCCTTGCTCCCGCCGCCCTGCGACGAGTTCACCACCAGCGATCCCTGCCGCAGCGCCACGCGCGTCAGGCCGCCCGGCACAATCGTCACCTTGTCGCCGAACAAAATGTAGGGCCGCAAATCCACATGACGCGGTCCAATCGATCCATCCTCCAGCAGGCACGGCGCACGAGAAAAGCTCAGCGTCGGTTGCGCGATGTAGTTCCGCGGATCGGCGTCGATCCTTCTCCGAAACTCCTCCCGTTCTGCCGACGAACTCTGCGGGCCAACCAGCATCCCGTATCCGCCGCTCTCGCCCACCGCCTTCACCACCAGCTTTTCCAGATTCTCCTTCACATACCCGCGCTGTTTTGCATCTGTCAGCAGATACGTCTCCACGTTATTCAAAATCGGCTCTTCGCCCAGGTAGTACTGGATGATCGCCGGAACGTACGCATAAATGGCCTTGTCATCGGCAACGCCCGTGCCGAAGGCATTCGCCAGCGTCACATTCCC
>DASZYN010000427.1:0-7041 GCA_035545435.1 Acidobacteriaceae bacterium
TGTACAGCGTGCTGATCGCCGCGGGGCTGGAGCTGACCGCGCAGTCGCACACGATCCTTTCGACGTTGTGTCAGTGCACGCGGGAGACGCTGGAGATGACGGCAAGCGATCCGGTGCGGGTGGATCTGGTGATTCGGAGGGTGGAGGTTCGCGGATCCTGTGAGCCGGGGGGATCGGTGCCGCCGCCGCGGATGGCTTAGAGAGCGGGAAGCCCGGCGGCGGGATGCTCTCGGGATGCTGAATGGTTGCGCTGGGCGGCCGGGGTTGATACGCCGACAGAAGCCCGGCATTTTTGCCAGAGTCGGAACGGTGGAACCGCTATTCAGTACTTTCGATTGAGGGGCGGCAGGAGATTCGATTGAAAGGCAGCTGATACAAGCGTTAGCTTCTTAGGCCGGAATTGTTACGTCGAAGTTATTCCTTGAGACGTACTTCCTGGGCATACTATTTTCCGAATGGAACGGTGGGACGCAATCGTTGTTGGGGCCGGACCGGCGGGGTGCGCGGCGGCATTCGATCTGGCGACGGCCGGGCGCTCCGTGCTGCTGCTGGACAAGGCGGAGTTTCCGCGACATAAGGCTTGTGCCGGCGGGCTGACGCGCAAATCGCTGCGGGCGCTGCGGTATTCGGTGGCGCCGGTGGTGCGGGAGACGGTGTCGGCGATTGTGGTGGAGCGGCGGAGCGGGCAGGCGGCAACGCTGGCGAGCCGCAATGCGGTTTGTGCGATGACGGTGCGGCAGGAGCTGGACCACTTCTGCTGGCAGCAGACCCTGGCGGCGGGGGCACAGTTCGAGCGGATTGGATCCATCACCGGCTTCGCCTGCGAACGCGAGGAGGTAACGGTGAGGACGGCGGAGCAAGAGTATCGGGGACGATTCCTGGTGGGGGCGGACGGGGTGCACAGCCGGATTCGGCAATTGTTCTATGGAGATCGGCCGGCGTGGTTCCGGCGGGGATTTGCGCTGGAGGCGAAAGTCTATCCGACGAACGGGCAAAGGAGGGATCTGGTCTTCGACTTTGCTCCGGTGCGGCAGGGCTACGGGTGGGTATTTCCCAAGGGCGATCATTTGAATGTGGGGCTGGGCGTTTACAACGATGCGGGCCAGGAGAAACTGGACCGGCCGCGCCTGGAGATGTACATCCGAGAACGGTTTGGGGATTCGCGCGCGGAGCATGTGACGGGGCAGTATCTGGGTTTCGGTGCGGAGGCGGCTCCGGCAGCGGAGGAGCGGGTGTTTCTGGTGGGAGATGCGGGTGGGTTTGCGGATGCGCTGACCGGCGAGGGGATTCACGGAGCGATCGCCAGCGGGCAGGCGGCGGCGGCGGCGATTGAGGGAGAACTGCGCGGGGCAAAGAAGGCGCAGACGGCGTTCGGCGCGCTGACGGCGCAGTTGCGGCAGGACCTGCAGCTTTCGTCGTCGGGGTCTCGATGGTTCTACGGGAATCTCGATGTGGGGTATCGCGCGCTGACGGCACCGGTATTTCGCAACGCGGTGATTAACGCGTATGCGAACGGAACAAGGATCGCGGCGCTGGCGAATGCGGTGCGAAGGTTCGCGCAGGTGTTCGCGACTCCCGCGTAAGGCGAAGGAGAGAAAGTGAAGCTGACATTCTGGTGGAGCAGTCCAGGCGATCTTTGCTGATAAGATTGTCTTTCAGCGAGACGCAGACTGCATCCGACGCTCACGCGAAAGCCGCTGCAACCACGCGGCTGACATCAGATCCAGTTCTTCGAATCACTCCCCGGTTCTGACTCCAACCAACTAACTGCAGCAGCATCAACCGCATTTCTGACGCGAGAGCAGATGAGATTCCTGGTCCGGGATCAAGGCGCAAGGGCAATTCGGCGGATAGGTCCGCTGATTCTCCTGCTGATGGGCTGGGCATCGGCGGCGAGGGCAGATACGCCGCAAAGTTCGCCGAGCATTTTCGCGCCTTCTTCAACACCCGCCGATACGATTCTGGGGCTGGGCTGGTTCGTGATCGCGATCCTGAGCGGGATCTTCGTCACGGTCGGAGGACTGCTGACGTGGGCGATCATCCGTTATCGCGAGCGTGAGGGGGATGACGAGAGCGAGCCGCCGCAGATTTACGGCAGCACGCAGGTGGAGCTGGCGTGGACGGTGATTCCGATTCTGATTGTGGTGGTACTGTTTCTGACCACGGCGCGGATCATTTTTGCGATTCAGGACGCGCCCAAGCCGCAGGCGGCGCTGGATGTGACGGTGGTGGGGCACCAGTTCTGGTGGGAGTTTCGTTATCCGAAGCTGGGCATTGTGACAGCGAATGAACTGCACGTGCCGGTGAGCACGGCGCTCGATCCTGAGCCGACGTATCTGCATTTACTGTCGGCGGACGTGGATCACAGCTTTTGGGTGCCGCAGCTGGCAGGCAAGACGGATCTGATTCCGAATCATCCGAACGATACGTGGATCGAGCCAAAGCATACGGGCGTGTACCTGGGGCAGTGTGCGCAGTTCTGCGGGATCGAGCACGCCAAGATGCTGCTGCGGGTTTATGTGGATACGCCGGAGCAATTCGAGGCATGGGTGCAGCAGCAGAAGCAGCCGGGCGCGCAGGATGCGAAGGCGGCAGAGGGGCGGCACCTGTTTGAAACAGAAGCCTGCACGAATTGCCACACGATCCGGGGCACGGCGGCGCGGGGAACGTTTGGGCCGGATTTAACGCATGTGGCGAGCCGCGCGACGCTGGCTTCCGGAGCGGCGCTGAATACGCCGGAGAATTTGCATGCGTGGATCGAGAGCCCGGATTCGTTGAAACAGGGGGCTCTGATGCCGGCGATGCAGCTGAGCAATGAGCAGATCGATGAGTTGGTGGCGTATTTGGAGACGCTGCGTTAGATGAAAAAACCGGACCTCATCCTGCAGGGGCTAAAGCCCCCATTTTTTGGGGACGCCTTTTCGGCACGACTGAACAGCTTGCGGAAAAAGCCGGTGATTCAGGCGAAAGACTTCCCTCAGCGGCTAAAGCCGGAGTCATTTTGCCGCCTTTACGGCACAGCTGACGCTGTGCCCTTTCAAAGAACCCGAGTTTTTGGGCAAGCTGTGAAGTCGTGCCCTGATACAAATGCCGTCGAGTGTCGAGGTTTTCGGCAATCTGTGAAGAGACAACGGATCGGGGATTTCTCAGGACGATAGAAATGGCAGACCAGACCTTACCGATTGCGGGAGTGGATGTAACGCCGCGGCGGCGCTCGACGGCACTGTTGCTGGAGTGGCTGCACGGGTGGGTGGTGACGGTCGATCACAAGCGGCTGGGGATTCTGTATATGGTGTACGGAATCTTCTTCCTGCTGGTGGCAGGAGTGGAGGCGCTGGCGATTCGCATCCAGCTGGCGTGGCCGGGCATGCATTTTCTTTCGCCGGAGACGTACAACGAGTTCTTCACCATGCACGGCACGACCATGGTGTTTCTCGTGGGCATGACGATCATCTTCGGGTTTGGAAATTACCTGGTGCCGCTGATGATCGGCGCGCGCGATATGGCGTTTCCGCGGCTGAACGCTTTCAGCTTCTGGCTGACGGCGTTTGGCGGCTTGTTGCTGTACTACAGCTTTATTGGCGGGTTTGGGTTGTACGGGATGGGCGCGGCGCCGGACACGATGTGGTGGGCGTATTCGCCACTGACGGAGAAGGCGTTTTCGCCAGGACACGCGGTGGACTACTGGGCTCTGTCGCTGATTGTGATGGGATTTGGGACGCTGGGGACGGCCATCAATATCATCGCGACCGTGCTGTCGCTGCGCTGCAAGGGAATGTCGCTGATGCGGATGCCTCTGTTCGTGTGGCTGATGCTGGTGGTGAGCGGACTGACGCTGGTGACGATTACGCCACTGACAGCGGCACAAATTATGCTGACCATCGATCGCTACCTGGGCGGGCACTTCTTCGACACGCAGGCGGGCGGATCGGCGGTGGTGTGGGCGCACTTCTTCTGGATCTTCGGGCATCCAGAGGTGTACGTGCTGGTGCTGCCGGCATTCGCGATCGCGAACGAGATCATTCCGGTGTTTTCGCGGAAGGCGATTTTTGGGTATCCGGCGATGGTGGCGGCCTCGGTGGGGATTGCGTTTGTGAGCCTGGGGGTGTGGGCGCACCACATGTTCACGATCGGGATGACGTCGGTGGGGAACACGTTCTTTGTGTTGTCGACGATGCTGGTGGGAATTCCGACGGGCATCAAGATTTTCAACTGGCTGGCGACGCTGTGGGGCGGGAAGATCCGTTTCGCTCCGCCGATGCTGTTTTGTATGGGGTTCCTGTTCCAGTTTTTGATTGCGGGGCTCACGGGGATCATGCTGAGCGTGGCGCCGTGGGACTGGCAGCTGCACAATTCTTATTTTGTGATTGCGCACTTCCATTACGTGCTGGTGGGCGCGATCGTGTTCAACATTTTTGCCGGTATCTATTACTGGTACCCCAAGGTGACGGGGCGGATGCTGAGCGACAAGCTCGGCAAGTGGCACTTCTGGCTGTTCCTCATCGGATTTCACGTCACGTTCGACACGATGCACTTTGTGGGATTTCTGGGAATGCCGCGCTCGATTTACACCTACGAGCCGGATCGCGGATGGAACGGGCTCAACTTCTGGATATCAGTGGGCGGGATGATTCAGGGGATCGCGGTGCTGATCTTCGCGTGGAACCTGGTGCATTCGTACTTCAAAGGCAGGAAGGCGGGAAACGATCCGTGGGATGCGTGGACGCTGGAGTGGGCGGTGCCGTCGCCGCCGCCGGTATTTAACTTCGCCGCCGATCCGGTGGTGCACAGCCGGCGGCCGCTGTGGGATCTGAAGCATCCCGACGATCCGGACTGGAAGTACGAAGCATGAGCGCGATCCCTGTATCTCCAGGCCCTGTCTCTGCGGGCGTCGACCGATGGGAGCTGCCTTCGCGCGGGCGAGTGGGCATGCTGTCGCTGATCATTGGCGAGAGTGCGATCTTCACGATTTTTGTGGTGGCGTATGTGTTCTACATCGGGAAGAGCCTGACGCCGCCGTATCCGGCGCAGGTGCTGGAGATTCCTTTCTTCAATACCGTGTGTCTGCTTTCGAGCAGCATCACGATCTGGCTGGCGGAGCGGGCGATTGAACGCGCGAAGATGGGGCTGTTCGCGGCGTGGTGGGCGGTGACGATTGCGCTGGGCGGGATCTTTATCGGTGGCACAGCGATCGAGTGGCACAAGCTGATCTACGTGGATGGACTGACGATTCACACGAATTTGTTTGGGACAACGTTCTACTCGCTGGTAGGGCTGCACGCGACGCATGTGGTGGTGGGGCTGATCGGGCTGCTGCTGATTTTGATTTTTACGCTGACGGGGCATGTGCGAGAGAAGCACAGCGAACGAATCCAGGTGTTCGCGCTGTACTGGCACTTTGTGGATGCGGTGTGGGTGGTGGTTTTCACGGTGGTGTACATCGTGGGCAGGTAGAGATGACGCAGACGACACAGCACGAGACGATGCACAGCGCGGGACCGGCGCACGGACAGACGATTCATCTGCCCGCGCCGACGGCGTGGCCGATTGTGCTGGCGTTCGGATGCGTGATGGCGGTGGCGGGGCTGGTGACGAGCCTGTGGGTAACGGTGTTCGGCGCGGTGCTGATCGTGAGCGGATGCGTGGGGTGGTTTCGGCAGGTGCTGCCGCACGAGGCACACGAAGATGTGCCGGTGGTGGTGCAGCCCGTAACGATCACAACGACGCGGAAGGTGGTCCGGCGGCTTGAGCTTGGCCCCGAGCATCGGGCGCAGTTGCCGGTGGAGACGTATCCCATATTGAGCGGACTCAAGGGCGGGATTGCGGGCGGGATTGCGATGATTTTTCCGGCGCTGGCATACGGGCTGATCGCGCAGCACAGCATCTGGTATCCGGTGAACCTGCTGGGCGGCGCGGGAGTGGGGCCGTCGGCGCACGTGACGACTGCGGAGATTGCGCAGTTTCATGCGAGCTGGCTGGTGGTAGCTATTGTGATCCAGGCAGTTACCTGTTGTCTGGTGGGACTGCTGTACGGGGCGATGCTGCCCATGCTGCCGAATCGGCCGGTGATTCTGGGCGGAATTGTGGCGCCTCTGTTGTGGACGGGGCTGCTGCACTCGGCGATGGGGATTATCAATCCGCAGCTGGACGCGCGTATCCAGTGGGGATGGTTTGTGGTTTCGCAGGTGACGTTTGGCGTGGTGGCAGGACTTGTGGTGGCGCGCGAGGGGAAGATCCGCACAGGGCGCGGGCTGCCGTTCTTTGCGCGCATGGGAATCGAGGCACCGGGGCTGATGGAGTCGCGTGAGGATGCGGGACCTCCGCTGAGTCACGACGAGGAGAAGCACTGATGCGGCGGTGGGCACTGGTCGCGGCGTTGCCGCTCATGGTGGCGCTGAGCGGGTGCGAGAGCGCGCCGGGAGCGAAGGCAGCGGAGGCGACCGCACCGAGGCCGGAACAGGTGATGGATTTCAAGACGCTGTATGCGACGAATTGCCAGGCGTGCCATGGAGAGAATGGGCATGGCGGACCGGCGATGGAATTGGGGAATCCGGAGTATCAGGCGCTGGTGGACGATGCGACGCTGCGGAAGTGGATTTCCGGTGGGATGCCGGGGACGGAGATGCCGGCGTTTGCGCAGTCAGCGGGCGGGATGCTGACGGATGCGCAGATCAACGCGATCATTGCGGGAATGCGGAAAGAGTGGGCGAAGACGGATGCTTTTGGCGGAGCAACTCCTCCGCCGTATGCGCAGCCAGCGGGGGGCGATGCGAAGCGTGGGGCGCAGGTGTATCAGGCGCGGTGCGCTTCGTGTCATGAGAAACCGGAACGGCAGCAGGTGATGAGCCCGGTGTACCTGTCGCTGGTGAGCGATCAGGTACTGCGGACGGTGATTGTGGCAGGACGGCCGGATATTGGGCAGCCGGACTGGCGTTTGCAGCCAGTCTCTATGAATGGAGTACATATCGACGTCTACGCGCCAATTCGACCGCTGGCGGGGCAGGATGTCACCGACATTGTTACGTATTTGGGATCGCTGCG
>DASZYN010000428.1:0-13445 GCA_035545435.1 Acidobacteriaceae bacterium
GATCGCGACAAGCTCTGCGCCTTCATCGATCAGCATCGCACCGACGAGCCTTCGCGCAATCTCGCACAATATGTGTCCCTCGCGCTCTACCTCACGCCGCCTCCGCAACTGACGCCGAGCGTCGAAGAGCAGGACCTGCCGCCGGATGCCAATGGCGTGGAGCTGATTCTGCCTCTCGTTCGCCGCCTTGCCGCCGACATCGACCTGCACCACATCTGGGTTGAGAACCACGCCGCTTACGACGATCTCGCGAATAAGCTGCACGGCCCGCTGTCGCAGATGATCGTCGCCACAAACTATTACCTCAAGATGCCCGCTTCGTCCTACAGCGGCCGCCACTTTCTCGTCGTGATCGAGCCGCTCTTTTCGCCGCTGGAAACCAATGCGCGCGTCTACGGCTCCGACTATGTTGTGGTGGCGTCACCCCACAATCAGCAGATCTCCATGGACCTGGTGCGCCACGCGTATCTGCATTACGAGATCGAGCCGCTCCTTTATCAGCGCGCCAACTCCATGGACCGGCTCATGCCCATCCTGCGCGCCGTTGACGACGCTCCTCTGGAATTCGAATTCAAGAGCGATATCGTCGCCCTGGTCATCGAGTGCATGATTCGAGCCATCGAAGCGCGCACCATGAATACCGGCATCCCCGATGTCCACGTCCCCACCAACCTGCCCCACAGCGAGACCGAGCAATACGAACGGGCACGCACCGTCGCTCAGCAGCGCCAGGAGGCGGTCCGGCAGCAGGTGGTCAATCACGACATGACCCAGGGCTATGTATTGGCGCAGTACTTCTACAACCAGCTGCGAACTTTTGAGAAAAGCCCCGAGAGCCTCAGCGAAGCCATCGGCCCCATGGTCTACGGCATGGACATGAGCGTCGAGACGCATCGCGCCCAGCAGATCACCTTCGATGCACAGGGTGAGGGCGACATCATGCGCCGCTCTCCGCAACGTCCGGCCCAGGCGAACGAACTCGATCTCGCCGAGGTGAAACTGATGAAGGGGGATGTGGCCGGCGCCTCCCGGATCGCACAGAAGGCGCTCGACACGCACAGTGGCGATGCAGGCCAGGCCGATTTCATCCTTGCCCGCGCGGACCTGATGAACGGCAAGATCGACGACGCCGAAGCTGCGTTCCGCAACACCATCGCCGCGAGCAAAAATCCCCGCATGGTGGCCTGGTCGCACATCTACATCGGCCGCATCTTCGATGTGAAGGAACAGCGTGAGGACGCGGTGGCCGAATATCGCGCTGCGCTCGCCAGCCGCGACGGCCAGCCGGACACCAAAGCCGCAGCGGAGGATGGCATCAGGAAACCTTTCGCGCTGCCGCCGCACGACCAGTCTTCGAATTCCGGTGAGAGCGATCAGCCGCCCGCGAAACCTCCGACATCATCGAACCCGGCCCATCCTCAGTAATGCGCTCTGCAATAATCATGGCAGCGGCCCGCGCATGAAGCTCTCCGCCCATTCATCCGTCGACGCGCCTCCCCCGGCCGATCCAGCCATCGCCGATTCCTCCGCCATCGATGCACTTGAGACTCTCCTGAATCACCGTTTTTCTCATCCTGAACTGCTGCGTCGCGCCATCACGCACAGCTCGCTCGCCCACGAGCGAGGAGCCCTGGAACCGCAGCGCGAGGATAACGAGACGCTCGAGTTTCTCGGCGATGCGGTGGTCGGCATGGTCGCCGCCGAGCACGTTTTCCGTCTTTATCCCGAGCTGTCCGAGGGCGACCTCACCCGTCTGCGCGGAGCGCTGGTCAGCCGGCGGCATCTGGCTGAAGTGGCAGCGAATCTTGATCTCGGCCGCTTCCTTTTGCTCGGCCGCGGCGAAGAACGCAGCGGCGGCCGCAGCAAAACTGCGCTTCTCGCCAATGCCATGGAGGCGGTGATCGGCGCGCTCTATCTGGACGCCGGCCTTGAAGCCGCGCGCGCGCTGATCGACGCACACGTCGTGGCTCCGGTCGTCAGCGTGCTGCGCGAGCAGCTTACCGCGCGCGGAGGCATGGGCGACTTCAAGTCCGTGCTGCAGGAACTGCTGCAGGCGCGCAAACAGGGTCAGCCCGATTACCGCATCACCGCCGAAACCGGCCCCGATCATCACAAACGCTTCTTCGTCGAGGTGCGCGTCGCCGGCGCCGTGCTTGCCGAAGGAGAGGGCCGCACCCGCAAGCATGCCGAGCAGGATGCAGCCCGGCGCGCGATCGACAAACTCCACGAGAAACCGAGTGCGATGGAGCCTGAGGCATGAGCGTTCCTCCGCAACCCGGTCCTGAGCCGCACCACCCTCCGCCGTCTGCGCCGGATTTCGGCACCGATCCGGGCCAGGAGCCGGTTGCGGAGTCCTTCGGCACATTGCCGCTGTCGGGGCCCCCGCCGCCACCCCCGGCTCG
Organism: Acidobacteriaceae bacterium; assembly: GCA_035545435.1. Taxonomy (GTDB): domain Bacteria; phylum Acidobacteriota; class Terriglobia; order Terriglobales; family Acidobacteriaceae; genus Palsa-343. Next base: position 2,403 of record DASZYN010000428.1, read on the forward strand.
CCGAAAGATCGTCCTGTTTCCAGGCATGATGGAGATGATCCGTTCGCTCCTGGTGGTTCTGGTGATCGCGCTCTTCATCCTCACCTTCATCGTGCAGCCCTTCCGCATCCCTTCGGAATCGATGGAACACACGCTGCTGGTGGGTGATTTCCTCCTCGTGAATAAGATGGCATTCGCGCCTCCCGGCCGCTGGAGATGGCTCCTCCCCTATCGCGATGTCCAGCGCGGCGACATCATCGTCTTCCACTTTCCTCCCGATCCGCCCGAACACGTCGTCAAGCGCGTCATCGGTCTGCCCGGCGATCATATCCATCTCCAGAACGCCCTGGCCTGGGTCAATGGCCAACCCTTCGACGAGCCGTGGGTCTCCTTTGAGCCCGCTTATCCTGACGACTTCCGCGACAATTTCCCCACCGAGCTCTACACCGATCCCGGCGTCGATGCGCACTGGTGGATGCAGATGCGCACCGATGTCCGCGAGGGCGACCTCGTCGTGCCGCCGAACAGCTACTTCGTGCTGGGCGACAATCGCAATTTCAGCCGCGACAGCCGCTACTGGGGCTTTGTTCCGCGCGACCACATCGTAGGCCGCCCCTTCGTTGTCTATTTCTCTCTGCGCGAGCCGTCCACCACCGATGTCGCACCACCTGCGGATGATAGACTCGGACAGAAAAACGATCTTTGGTACAAGATCGCTAACTTCGCGCGCTGGAATCGCCTGCTGCGCGTGGTTCGCTAAACCTACCTGGAGTCTGATGGCAGAAGTTGAGGAGCAGCACACGTCGAAGCACAAGCACGAGGAAACACCCCTCGAGGCTTTCGCCTCCATTTGCGGGGTTCTCGCCGTCGGGCTCTTTGTCCTCACCTTTGTCTTTCAGAACTTCGCGATCCCCTCCTCCTCCATGGTCCGGGCGTTGCTGGTCGGCGACCATGTTCTTGTCGATCGCATCACGCTCGCGCCCCGCGCCCGCTGGGCTCCTTTCGTCAACTATCGCGACGTGCACCGCGGCGACATCGTCGTTTTCTACAAGCCCACGCTCGAGGCGAACGGCGATCATCTCTTCCTCGTCAAGCGCGTCATCGGCATCCCGGGCGACCACATCCACCTTCGCAGCGGCATTGTTTACCGCAATGGTGTCGCCGTCGATGAGCCCTACGCGGGCAAACCCACCGACGCGGACTACGATGCCTACCGCGACGACTTTCCCTCGGTCTCGCCCAGCCTGAGCGGCAATGTCACGGCCGAGTGGGCTGAGGCGCTGCCCGGCTTCATCCAGGGTCAGGACCTGGTCGTTCCCCAGGGCCAGTACTTCTGTATGGGCGATAACCGCATCGTCAGCCTCGACAGCCGCTACTGGGGCTTCGTTCCCCGGCCGAACATCGTCGGCCGACCGCTCTTCGTCTATTGGTCCTTCGAGACGCCGGATTCGCAGGAGTACAAAACCTCACTGGCCGATCGGGTCGGATGGATTCTGCATGAAACGATCCATTTCTTCGATCAAACCCGCTGGCGCCGCACCCTCCATCGAGTGAAATAGCCATGCCTTCGCTGGAGGAGTTGGTGTCCTCCGAGGAGTCTCGCAGCCCTCGGCCCTTTCCGTGGCTGCGTGTCGCCATCATCGGCGCCTTCATCGCCCTGCTGCTGGTGGCTATTTTCCTTCCGCCGTACATCAATCTTGGAAAATATCGCCGCCGCATCACCGCCAGCATGTCGGAAGCGCTCGGCCGCCCCGTCTACGTGGGAGGCATGCAGCTGCGCATGCTGCCGACGCCGGGAATCGTCATGACCGACTTCACCGTCAATGAGGATCCCTCGTTCGGTTACGAGCCGGCTCTTCATGCCACAACGGTGGTCGCTTCCCTTCGCCTCACTTCGCTTTGGCGCGGACGTCTTGAGGTCAGCCGCATCAGCCTCGATGAAGCCAATCTCAACATCGTCCGTAACCCCGGGGGCGAATGGAGTATCGGTTCGGTTTTGGTGCGCGCCTCGCAGATTTCCAATGCCCCCACCGCGCAACGGACGGCCAGCGCACGTCCGCGATTCCCCTACATCGAAGCCACCAACGCCCGCATTGACTTTAAGGATGGTGCGGAGAAGAAGCCCTTCTCCCTGATGAACGCCGAGTTCTCCATGTGGCAGGCCAATGCCGACGAGTGGCGCATTCGCCTGCGCGCGCAGCCTGTCCGCACCGACCTCCAGCTTCACCTCTCCGACACGGGCGAGCTGAACGTCGAAGGCTCTCTCCACCGTGCTCCCGCACTCGATGACATGCCCGTGGACTTGAGCGCAGAGTGGAGCGGCGCCCAGCTGGGCCAGGTCACCCGTCTTCTGGCCGGTATGGACAGCGGATGGCGCGGCGACCTCGACCTGACCACCAACATTCGCGGCAACATCGGCGATCTGCAGCTGCAGTCGCGCCTCCGTGTTTCCGACCTTCGCCGCCAGGAATTCCAGCCGCCCGCGACGGTCGACATCGACGCCACCTGCCGCAGCCAGTACCAACACCTCGGGCAAAGACTAAACGGCATCACCTGCTTCTGGCCTGTTTCTGACGGGCATCTTCTTCTCACCGGCAGCATTCACGGCCTGCAGAAACCCAACGCCGATCTCCAGCTCGAGATCAACAGTATTCCGGCCTCTTTCCCCATCCGCTTCTTTCAGCTGATTCGTCCGGGAGCGCAGAACGTCACCGTCGGCGGGATCGTCAACGGCAGTTTTCATCTGGTTACCGCCGACCACCCGCTGCTGACCGGGACCGCGGATGTTACCGGCGTCTCGCTGCGCTATGCCGGAGGCACGCTGAATCTTCCCACCATGCACTTTGTCGCTCCGTCCGCGCAGCCTGAGCCGTCGCACCACGCACGGCACACGCAGCCGGCTTCGGCCCCAGCAAAAAACTCGATTCAGCTCCTGCCTCTGGCCGTTCCCATGGGAGAACCGCAGCCTCTCATCGCGGATTCGCGTTTCACTCGTGATGGATTTGAACTCCATCTCACCGGACCGGCCTCGCTGGCGCGGCTTCTGCCGGCGATCGCCAATCTGGGCGTGTTCCAAAACGCCGCCAACCTCGTCGCGCCGCGCGGACGCGCCACGCTGAACCTCACCGCTACCGCCGAATGGATGCGGCCTCTCGCTGAAAGAGCCGGCAATGGCATCGCCACCAGCGGTTCGATCGTTCTGGAATCCACGCAGCTGAGGCCGGCGTTTTTGCCCGCGCCGGTGGAGGTGCAGTCTGCTGATATTGGCCTCGATCCCTCGCAGATCTCGTGGCAAAACGTTGCCCTTACCTACCAGAAGATGCCCATGCACGGCTCGCTGGAATTTCCCGTGCTGTGTACGGATCCGGCCGGCTGTCCCGCGACATTCACACTCGCGATGGGCAATACCAGCGCGAATGCCATCGAAACCGCCCTTGGGGTCAATCCGGACAGCGGGTTTCTCGGCAAGCTGCTCAGCTTCAGCGAAAACCATCCGGCCTGGCCAACGCTGCAGGGCCAGATCCAGTGCGATCAGCTCGACCTCGGCCTGCTCCCGCTGCACAATGTCACCGCATCGCTCAGCGTTGCCGGCAATGCGCTCAGTTTCTCCTCGCTCGACGCCGCCGCGCTGGGAGGAACGCTCCACTGGACGGGCGACATGCGCATCGAAGACGGCACACCGCGGTGGAACCTGAAGGCGCGCCTCACCGGCGCCAGCGCTGCCGAAGCTGCCGCTCTGTTTGATGAGAAGTGGAGCCCGGGTCAGCTAAACGCCGACGCCACGCTCAGCCTGAATGGCTACCGTGGCTCCGATCTGGCCGGCTCCGCTGCCGGCGACTTCTCCTTTACGTGGCAAAATGGCGCGTTCCCCAGCGGCGCGCCAGCCAAAACCACGACCATCAGCACCGCCGCGCCCGTTCCCTTCGAGCGCTGGACCGCAAGGGGAACGATCGCCTCCAACAGGTTGAAGATCGTTAGCGGCGGCGTTTCCCGGTCCGGCAGAACCAGCGCGCTCCGCGGTTCCATCACCTTTAGTCGCGACCTTGATCTCACCCTCGAAACGCGCCGCGGCGATGAGAAAATCACCGGCACTCTTGCCCAACCCGTTGTTAGTGCGGCTTCGCAGCCGTAATCATTCGCGCGTGAACGCTGTCGCGGACCTCGGGCACGCTGCCGTCATTCACATCGACCTCGACCGGATCCTCAGAGAACGTCATGCGATGCGTGATGCGCCCGTGCGCCGGAACCAGCACGCGCCGCGTCACCGTTCCGCCCAGGCCCTTCAGCGTCACGGGTACTTCGGCCGCGGCATAGCCGTCATTGCGGATCTCCACCGCCACTAATACCTGATGCAGGCCTTCGCGGCTCGGATAGACCCCGCCAATCGAGAGATCCGGCAGCCCGCGGTCGCGATACACCCAGTCGTCGAAGAACCATTTCAGATCCCGGCTGCTTGCCTTTTCAAGGAGCTTCTCAAAATACTCCGGCGTCGTATCCTGTGCCGGATCGTACTGCTGCAGCGCACTCTGCAAAGCCTGGTCGCCCACCACATCGCGCAGCATCCACAGCACGTAGTCCGCCTTGGTCCGGTAGTAAACCGCGCTGGTCGCGTGCAGCAGATCTTCACCCGATCCTTCTCCTGGCGACGCCGGCTCCGCCAGTGCCAGTGCGGGACGGCCGGCATTCAGTCCTTCCAGAGCGGCTTGTTGTCCCACACTTTGTTCGATCCATAACGACCCTAAGAAGGCCGCTACGCCCTCGTTCAGCCACACCCGCGGCGACTGGAATGCCCCATGCGCGAGCGCGTGGATCGCAACCGGCGTCAGATGCTGCGCGTCGTCGCCGGAAAGCGGCGTCGCCAGCACATCGGCCATCTCTGCCGGGGCATCGTCCGCCTCCGGCAAGTCGAGAATCGTAAAGCTCGTCTTCGCCTTGCCGAGCCAGGTTGTAACCACCGGCTCGGCCGGTTCCGCCGCTGCGACATATCGCTGTGCGCTGGCAGCATCGGCATCGGTCGCCAACACGCGCAGTCCGTGGCCCTCCACGGCGGTTCGCCGGGCCACAAAGAACGAAGGCGTTTCGAACCCGAGGCGCGTTGCGGGAAGCGACGCCGTCAGCACCCCCGGAAACGAGGCCGTGGGCATGGCTGCCGGCTGCACGCCGGACATGAGGTGTCCGTTCAGCACGACAGCGTTGGGAACCGGCGACACAAATTCGTCGGTCAATCGCAGGCTCACTATCGCGCCCTCATCCATCTGCTTCTGGCGTCCGATCTCGTTGAACAGCTCGGAACCATTTTTCAGCGACACGGGCACGGAGCTCACCGGATACCACACCACATTGCCGAAGCCGCGCACGCCGGTGAAGTCCTCCGTGATGCGGTCCCAGTCCGATGCCTGCGCCGTCGCATCGGGCGCACCGATCGCCGTCAGCCGCTCGGCGGTCAGCGGAACTGTTCCGCCGTAATCCACATCGAGCGTTGTCGAGGAATCCGGAGGCAGCGCGTCTTCAAGAGGAATCACGGCCTCATTGAGCTTGCCGGTGTGGTCCGCATCGCTCGCGATCTCGTGCTGACGGAACACCAGCTTCTTTCCGCGGAAGCCCACCGTCTCAAAGTGCAGTGTCGAGGAAAGCTGCAGCGCGACTCTGTTGAGCGGCGCTGCGCCGGCATTCCGCAGCGTCACGCGTGCGTGCACTTCCATGGCCTGCTCGCGCGGGCTCAGGTGCACTTCGAGATTCCACGCCGTGACCGCCACCGAGCGGCGCTCTGCATCGGAGACGGCCGCCGCCCCGCCCGCATCGACGGCTGCGGTGTTGCCCGGCTGCGCCGGCTGTCCTGAGAACAGCACCTGCCCACGAGGTGACTCGGGCTGTGATGACTCAACCTGCGTGCTCGGGTCCTGACTGAATCCAGACTGCGCGAACAGCAGACAGGCGCCGGCCACTGCGGCGCTGCAAACGAAAAACCTCATGAACCCAGACCTTTTTGCGGTTTCGACGCACGGCTCGAGCCTTCCGCCGATGCCAAGGTCCGCCGCTGGCGTGCCGCCTCAAACATCACCACAGCTCCCGCCGCCGACACGTTGAGCGAGCTCACTGCGCCCGCCATCGGAATTCGCAGCAGATGATCGCATGTCTTCCGCACCAGCTCGTGCAATCCGGCGCCTTCGCGTCCCAGCACAATCACCGTGTTGGACCGGAAATCGTAGCGGTCGTAATCCGTCGTGCCGCGCTCGTCCAGCCCCACGACCCACAGGTTCTGCTCCTTCAGCGTCTCAATCGCGCGCACCAGATTGACCACGCGGGCCAGGCGCAGATGCTCCGCCGCTCCGGCCGACGCCTTCACCGCCACCGCGCTCAGCGGCGCCGACCGGCGCTCGGTGAACAGCACTCCATCGACTCCGGCGGCCTCGGCGGTTCGGAGCAGCGCGCCCAGGTTCTGCGGATCCTCGATGCCATCGAGGGCCAGCACCAGCCGCGGGCTGGGACCGTCCAGCAGGTCTTCCACGCCGAGAAATGCCCGCTCCCCCACGACAGCCACGACCCCCTGATGCCCCGTGGTGCCGGCGAGGCGGGTCAGTGCCTCCCTGGGCTCGGCTCGCACTGGAACTCCGGCGGCCCGGGCCAGGGCAACAACCTCTGCCAGCCGCTGGTCGTGCCGCTCCCGCGCCACGCAGAGATGGTCGAAACGGCGCGTTCCGGATCGCAGCGCTTCTTCCACCGGGTGAATCCCGAACAGGACATCCATTCCATCAAGTCTATCGTTTCAGGAGCGCTCAAATCCCACTGATAATGGTAGAGTTATCCTATCGTCCGGCAGTCGGCGGCCCCGCCCCCGCGAGGCACGCAGAAAGGGCAGCCATGGATCTGACGCAAAAGGTCGAGAAACTCGTCGCCGAAGGCGTCTTTCGTGGTTCTTCTCCCGTCTGTGAAATTGACATGAGTACGGCAACGCTCCAGCTCGCGGAAGTCGTCCGGTCAGAAAATGCCCGCGTCGTCGAAGGCCTGCGCCGTCACGATCCCGCACTCCTCGATGAACTGATCCTGCAATACCAGCATCGCCTGCTGCGCTACCTGCTCTACCTCACCGGCAATCGCGAGATGGCCGAAGACCTCTTCCAGGAAACCTGGATGCGGGTGCTGATGCGCGGCGCTCAGTTCAACGGCAACTCGCGTTTCGATACCTGGCTGTTCACCATCGCCCGCAACCTCGTCATCGATCTCCGCCGCCGCCGTTCCATGGCGAGCCTCGAAGAGATGTGCGAAGGCGGCGATGAGGATCGCCCCTTCGAAGTTCCCAGCCAGGAAAAGTCTCCTTTCGACCATCTGGCCACGCTCGAGAACGGGCAGATGGTCGCTGAAGCGCTGCTCACGCTCGACCCGCTCCATCGCGAAGTCCTGGTGCTGCGCTTCCATGAGGAGATGTCGCTGGAAGAGATTGCCCGCATGACGCGCGCGCCGCTTTCCACGGTGAAGTCGCGTCTCTATCGCGGGCTTGCATCGCTCAAGCCGCATGTGCGATCGGCGGCTCGCCCGGCCGCGCCGGCTTCCGATCGGATGGAGGTTCGATGAACAGCGAAGTCCTCCGTCCAGGCAGAAGAGTGACCGGCCACCCAATCCCCGAAGTCGTGCTCCGTACACGCCGTTCCGTGATGGAAGCTGCAATCGAACTTCAGGCACAGCGGACGCGCAAGCGCCGGCATGTGGGCATCGCGCTGCTGGCGATGGGTGTACTCGTGCTCCTCGTTGCACCGCTCCTCTGGAGCACCGCGAACGAACTCAGTACAGGAGAGCACTTTTTCGAGCTGCCTGTGCTGGTCCTGACGCTGTTTCTGGTCTTTCTCGCTGCCTTCTTCGCGATTCTGCTGGTGACGTGGAGAGACCGGGCCGCGCGCGCAGAGCGATAGCCCTTAACAAGCTGACTCATGAACCCTGATCTTCGCCAACGCGCAGAGTTGCACCCTGAAGGTTTCTCCGGCGAGTGGAGCCTCATTCCCTGGTGGTCCGTGGTCGGAGGCATCGTCGTCTTCGGCCTGATGCAGTACCTCATGTGGGTCATCGTTCCCGCCCACCGCACCCATCCGCCGAACCTGCCCTTCTGGTTCCGTTTCTATATCGACATCAGCATCGGCCTGCTGGCCGGGCTCTACGTGCTGATGATCGGGTACATCACGCGCGACTCCCCGCGGCGCGGCATGAGTGTGCCCCTGTGGATGGTCGTTTGCGTCGTGATCCCGAGCGGCATCGGCGCGGTACTCTACTTCCTGCTGCGTCTGCCGGTGCTGTCGGTGTGCCCGGCCTGTGGTGCGCGTATCGAGAGCGACTACCACTTCTGCCCGCAGTGTGCCTATCAGGTCGCGCCGTGCTGCGGGAACTGCCATCGCAACGCCCGGATCACCGATCTCTACTGCGTGTACTGCGGCCATCACCTGGCCGAGGACCATCCGCCGGCACGACTGCACGCCTTCGCCGAATAGGTTGTCGGCGAGCCATCTCGCTCCGTTCTCTTTCGAAAAAAACAGAACCGGGGGGCGGGTGTGGTCCATTGGTCCCATTTCCCTCAGAAGCCCTTGACACTCGATAGTCGGATGTCTACCATCGACTCCAACTCAGGGTTGGATGTCTACCATGGAAAAGCAATCGCGAGCCAACCTGCTGCAGGGCACCCTCGACATGCTCGTCCTGCGCACGCTGCTCTACGGTCCCGCGCACGGGCACCAGATCGGCAAGCACATTCAGCGGACCACCAACGAGTTCCTGCAGATGCAGCATGGCTCGCTCTATCCGGCTTTGCACAGGCTGGAAAAGAAGGGCTGGGTCAGCGCGAAGTGGGAAACGGCGCCGGATCGCAACCGCGAATTCAAGTATTACCGGCTCACGGAAAAAGGCCGAAAGCAGCTGGTCGCCGAAGAGTCGCAGTGGAAGCAGATGACCGAGGCCGTGGCTCGGGTGATGTGGCCGGCGGCCGAGGAGAGCTGAGATGAACCGCTGGCCGAGCCGCAAGCGCGATGCCGACCTGGAACGCGAACTGCGCTCCGACCTCGAACTGGAAGAGGAAGAACAGCGGGAGCGCGGCGCTTCGCCGGAGGAAGCGCACTATGCGGCATTGCGCGCTTTCGGCAACCCGACCGTGATCCGCGAACAGACGCGTACCGAATGGTCCTGGAGCTGGACCGAATCCCTGCTGCGCGATCTGCGCTATGGGATGCGTACCCTGCGCCGCACTCCGGGCTTCACGGTCATCGCCATTTTGATCATGGCCATCGGCATCGGAGCCAACATTGCCTTGTTCACCGTCGTGCGCGGCGTGCTGCTCAAGCCGCTGCCTTACAACGATCCAGGCCGTTTGGTGCTGATGTACGAAGCGGACAGGAGCCAGCCGCATCCGGCGCCATGGCTTCCCGTGGATGCGGGAAGTTTCTGGGAGTGGCAGCGCTCGGCCGGATCGCTGGCGGAGCTGGCAATGGTCTCTCCCTTCCAGGGATACATCGTCTCGGCGGAAGGCGGAAAGCTGCCCGAAGTCGTGGGAGCGGCGTGGTGCACGAATAATTTCTTTCCGCTGCTGGGCGTACAACCCATGCTCGGCCGCTTGTTCACGCCTGACGATGATCGAGCCGGCGCGCCGGCCACCGCTGTGATCACCGCGAGTTTCTGGAAGAGCCGTTACGCGTCCGACCCGAACATTGTGGGCAAGCCCATCTGGCTCGATGCAAAAATCCATACGATCATCGGCGTTCTCCCTGCCACGTTTGTCTACTCGGGAGCCTTTGGGGGCGCCGCCGACCAGATCTGGACTCCAGTACAACATGATGCTCCCGCTTCCCTGCTGAAGGCTTACGGCGATCACGAGTTTCTCGTTGTTGGCCGTCTCGCTTCCGGAGTTTCGATGACCGCACTCGAGGCGCGGCTCGACGCACTGCAGAAGCAGATCAAGTCCGCCCATCCCGAGCCCGCGGTCCACCGCGACGTCATTGCCAGAACCATGCTGGATGACGCGGTGCATAACTACAAGACACCGCTGTATGCGCTGCTCGGCGCTACCGGATGCGTGCTGCTCATCGCGTGCATGAACGTCGCCAGTCTTCTCGTCGCACGCGCCGCATCGCGCAGCCGCGAGTTTGCGATTCGCACCGCCCTCGGCGGCGGACGCCTGCGCCTGATCCGTGAACGGCTGATCGAGAGCCTGTTGCTCTCCATGGTGGGCGGCGCTGTCGGCCTGCTCCTGGCCGGGGGTGCGCTCAAATGGTTCATTCATGTGCGTGATGACATGAATCGAGTGGAATCGATCCATTTCGACGCCGTGGTTGCGGCGTTCACTGTGGCCGTCGTCGCTCTCTGCGCTCTTTTTTCCGGCCTGATCTCGGCTGTGAGCAGCGGGCGCAACAATGTCCTGACAGGATTACAGGAAAGCTCCCGCTCCCACAGCGGAGGGCGCTCTCGCGCAATCCTGCGACGCGTTTTGCTGACGGTGGAAGTCGGACTGACGATCGTCCTGCTGGTCGGCGCCGGGCTGCTCCTGAAGAGTTTCGAGCGGCTCCGATCCTCTGACCTTGGCGTGCCGGTGGACAACGTGCTCACCTTGCGCGTGGGCTTGCCTGACGTCCGCTATCCGAAGCCTGAGCAGAGGATCGCTTTCTTTGAACAACTGATCCAGCGAGTGCGCGCTCTACCCGGCGTCTCATCCGCAGGCCTGGTGAGCACCGCTCCGGGCGAAGGCTGGAATGGCGACGATCTGATGAGCATCGCTGAGCATCCCCCTCTGCCCCCGGGTCAGGGCTTCGACTTCATGCTGCGAGGTGCGGATCCCGGCTACTTCTCGGCGATCGGACTTCCCATCCTGAAAGGGCGCACGTTCAGCGAAGACGAGCGCATGGACCGGGCCAACGTTGTGCTGATCAGCCGCGGCGCGGCGCAGGAGTATTTCCCGGGCGAAGACCCGATCGGTAAGCATCTCCGGGCGATCGACGGCAGCGGCACCTGGCAGGTGATCGGTGTGGTTGGCGACGTGCGATGGGATGTCGCGCAACCGCCCAAGCCGACACTCTACTGGCCGATTTATGGCAA
>DASZYN010000429.1:0-4668 GCA_035545435.1 Acidobacteriaceae bacterium
GAAGAAGGAAATACGGGAGGATCAATGGCAGTCGGTGGGAGCACCATGAGACGGCTGCCATGCTGTTGATGTCAGAATGTCAATACATTGTCATTTGTGACCTTAGAAATGTCATTTAGCCGTTGGGGCGGGCACAATGAGGAATATGGAAATGACGATTGAATCTTCTGCCATGACAGCGCGGGAACCTTCGACTACGCCGGAACTGGGAACGATCCTGGTGATCGAGGACGACCCGCGGATGCAGAAGGTTTTGCGTCGCATGTTCATGGAGGAAAATTATTCGGTGCTGGTTGCCGGCGACGGGCAAACGGGGCTGGAGTTGTTCCGCGCGCATCGTCCGGTTGCTGTTCTGCTCGATCTGATTCTTCCGCAGATTTCGGGGCGCGAGCTTTGCCAGAGTATTAAGGCCATCAGCGTCGAGACGCCGGTGATTGTGCTAAGCGCTGTTACGGAAGTAGTGGATAAGGTTCTGCTGCTCGAGTTGGGCGCCGACGATTATGTGACGAAGCCTTTCAGCCCGCGGGAGCTGATGGCGCGGGTACAGGCGTCGATCCGGCGGCGCAAGCGCCCCGTGCAGGCGACAGTGTACCGGTTCGGCGACTGCGAGCTGGACTTCGAGAAGATGGTAGCGCGGCGGGCCGGAGTGCAGGTGGTGATGACGTCGCACGAGTTCAAGCTGATGAAGTTCTTCACGGAGAATGCCGAGCGCGTGCTGACACGCGACGTGCTGCTGAACGAGGTGTGGGGGTACAACTCTTATCCGACGACGCGCACGGTCGATAATCAGATTCTGAAGCTGCGGCAGAAGCTGGAGCCTGACCCGGCGAATCCGAAGCACTTGCTGACCATCTACGGAGCAGGCTACAAATTTGTCCCATAGAGGGGCGGCAGAATGGGGCCGGGTTCGGGAACAGCAGGCATGCGCAAAAATCGAGGTGTAAGAACGCGTGCGCTGCTGATCGCTGCGATGGCGGCAGTGATTGCTGCAGCGACGCTGGCCAGCCTGCTGCTGATCCGGCATCGGCTGCTGCAGCAGGTGACCCAGGGGCTTTCGGGCAACCTGATCCGTTCCGTGAACACTTTCCAGGATCTGCAGGCCGAGCGTTTGAAGGCGCTGGATCGCGAAAATGCGCTGATGGCGGATTTGCCGACGCTAAAGGCGCTGATGACGACCAACGACACGCGCACCATCGAAAATGAGGCGGCGGATTTTCGCAACGTCAGCGGCAGCGATTTGTTTGCCCTTGCGGATATGGAAGAGCACGTCGTCGCCGCATTCACCAATCGCTCGACAACGGATGCGCAGGCGGCGGCCGATCTGCAGGCTGTTCTGGCAAAGCCCGGCACCCTCTATCTGGTAAGTGGAGGAAGGCTGTTTGCGTGTTCGGTGCGGCCACTGTATTTCGGCAGCGAGGCAAAGGGGGCGCTGCTGGGGTATGTGATCAGCGGTTTTGCTGTCGATCGCGAACTTCTGGAACAAATCAGCCGCGCGACCATGGTGGATGCGACGTTCATCAGTGACGGACAGATTCTGGTGAGCACTCTTCCCGACGGCACGCAGGAATCGTTGAGCCGCCAGCTTTTGCCGGCGGCGGGCTCGGCTGCACGGTCGATGGAGGTTGGCGAGGAAAAATACCTCACGGTGACGACCGATTTGACGTCGCGTGCCTCTGCGCCACTTCACCTGGTGGTGCTGCGATCGTTCAGCGCGGCGGATCGTTCGATCCGGCAGATCGATCAGTTGGTGATTGCGGCAGGACTGCTGGCGATGGTTTTGGGCACGCTGCTGATGCTCGCGCTTTCCTACTCCGTGACACGACCGCTGGAAGAACTGGCGGCGGGTGTACGCGCTTTCGGGTCAGGCGACAGCGCGCATCTGCTGCCGTATCGGGGTACACGGGAGGTGCGGGATCTGAGCGCGTCCTTTTCGAAGATGCGCCAGGAGATTCAGCAGACGAATCGGGCTCTGCTGGAGTCAGAACGGCTGGCGACCATTGGGCGGATGGCAAGCTCGGTCTCGCACGATCTGCGGCACTATCTGGCGGCGGTGTATGCGAACGCGGAATTCCTGGCGTCGGAGCGATTGTCGGAGGCAGAGCGGGCAGAGATTCTGTCCGATATTCACGCCGCCGTCTATGGGACGACGGATTTGCTGGAGTCGATGCTGATCTTCAGCCGGACGGGGTCGGCCATTCGGCGCTCACCGGAGGTGATGGCGACACTGATGGAACGGGCGATTGGGCTGGTGGAGAAGCATCCGGATGCGGGAAACGTGACGTTCACGCCGAGCTACGGGGATGCGGCGGCCACGCTGGCGGTGGTGGACGTGAAACAGATCGAGCGCGCCCTGTACAATTTGTTGCTCAACGCATGCCAGTCGCGGCGGACGCCCGGAGACGCCGTACATGTGACGGCCAGACTGGAAGCTGACAGCGACCAGATTCATTTTGAAGTGGCCGATGACGGAGGGGGTGTTCCGGAAGACATTCGGACGAGCCTGTTCCAGCCGTTTGTCAGCCAGGGAAAACAGAAGGGATCGGGACTGGGCCTGACGCTGGCGCATTGCATCGCGGCGGAGCATGGCGGGTATCTGGTGCTGGTGAGCAGCCGCCCGGGCGAGACGGTCTTTCGGATGACGATTGCGCGAGCCTTGCTCGGAGAGGGCATCTACCAGGAGAAATCGGAAGCTGAGGTGGCGCATGAAGCATAGCTACCGTGGAAAGTTGGACAAGGCGCACGTTCTGAAGCGCAGCGTGCCAGGTCTTGCGGTCTTGCTGGTGGTTTGGGTGTCGCCGCTTCGAGCGCAGGCGCCGAATGAGAACGAATTGGCGAAGAAGGTACAGCTCCTGACCGATGCGGTGGATAAGGCGCAGGCGCAGGTGGAAGAGTCAAAACGGCAGTTGGCCGATCTTCGGCAGCAACTCGCGGATGTGCGGCGGCAAATCGGCGGTGGTGGCGACGATCCAGATCCACCGGACGATGCGGCGAAGCTGGCCGCCCAGGTTGAGGCGCTCAAGGAAAACCAGGCGATGCTGCAATCGGAAGTCGCGACCCACGATCAATCGAAGGTGGAGAGCGCCTCGAAGTATCCGGTGAAGTTGTCGGGATTGATTCTGCTGAATGGATTCGTGAACACGAGCCAGGTGGATGTTCCGGCAGCTCCGGGTGTCGCGTTGTATGGTTCGGGGAGCACGGGGGCGACGATGCGGCAGACGGTGCTGGGGATCGACGCGCGTGGGCCACATATTTTTGGGGCGGCGAGCCGGGCGGATCTTCGCACAGATTTTTTTGGAAGCACGGCGGGAACAGGTAGCTACGGAACCGCAGGCTTCTTGCGACTGCGCACAGCGCATGCGGCTTTGGACTGGGCCAGCACGGAGGTGTTCTTTTCGCTCGATCGCCCGCTGATTAACCCGGAACAGCCCACATCGCTGACGTCGGTGGCAAATCCAGCGCTGGCCTGGTCGGGAAACCTTTGGTCATGGAATCCCCAGCTTGGGGTGCGCCACGATCAGTCGATTGGAGAGGACACACGATTCAGGGTGGAGACAGCATTGATCGATGTGGGCGATCCGCCGTACGCTGCCGTGCCATACACGGTTTCGACGAATGAACAGAGCCGGTGGCCGGGCGTGCAGTCGCGGCTTGCCGTGGTGCGGGGCCGGGAGGATCGCGGGTTCCAGCTGGGTGCAGGTGGATATTTTTCTAAGCGCCGGACGGTCTATGGAGGATCGAACTTCGATTCGTGGGCCGCGGCGCTGGATTATCGGCAGCCGCTGCCGGGTGGTGTGGAACTGAGCGGGAATTTCTATCGTGGGCTCGCATTGGGCGGCCTGGGCGGAGGCGCGTACAAGGATTACGGTGTAAGACCCGACCCGGATAGGCCGGGAGCTTTTTACATTCGGCCCTTCGACGATGTGGGCGGATGGGCACAACTGAAAGAGCGGGCCGGAGAGCGGCTGGAATTCAACGAAGCGGTGGGCGTGGACGATGTGCCCGCCCATGAGGTGAGGCGCTACTCTGCAAATGCATCAGGGAGCTATCTGAATTTGTCGCGAACGCAGACCGTTATGGGCAATGTGATCTTTAGTCCGAGCTCGTGGCTGCAGTTTTCCCTGGACTACCGGCATCTGACCAGTTTTTGGGCGAGCTACCCAGCGACCAGTGCTCATGTAATCGGCGTTGCGGCCGGGTATAAGTTCTGATGAGGCGAGTTCTCTGCAGAGTTCTGCCGTGCAGCGCGGCGCTTTTGACGGCGGTGCTGAGTTTCGGCCAGGACCTGCGTGGGCGGATCGCATATCCGGGTAATGTTACGGCGATGCCCCCCGCTGTGGTGTGGCTGAAACCGTTGCAGCCGGTGGATCCGGCGCCGGCGGAACCACACAAGTCGTACACGCTGCTGCAAAAGAACCGGAGCTTCATTCCGCATCTGCTCGTGGTTCCGGTGGGCAGTCACGTCGAGTTTCCCAACGAAGACCCGTTCTACCACAATGTTTTTTCGCTCTTCGATGGGAAGCGGTTCGACCTGGGCCTGTATGAAGCGGGGTCCACGAAGACGGTGACGTTTTCACGCGAAGGCGTTTCCTATATCTTCTGCAATATTCATCCGGAGATGAGCGCGGTGGTGCTGGCGCTGGCGACGCCTTTCTATGCGATCGCAGACAA
>DASZYN010000430.1:0-3195 GCA_035545435.1 Acidobacteriaceae bacterium
ACGCGGGCGAGGAGCAACATGCCGAGGGAGGGCGCGGCTCCGCACCAGAAGGAGGCGACGGTGAAAAGGCAGACGCAGGTAATGAGGAAGCGCTTGCGTCCGAAGCGGAGCGAGAACCAGTTGCTTGCCGGCAGCACGACGGCGTTGGCGATTAGGTAGCTGGTGAGGACCCAGGTGGCTTCGGAATTGGAGGCCGCCAGCGTGCCGGCTATATAAGGAAGGGCGACCGAGGCGATGGAGGTATCGAGGACCTCCATGAAGGTGGCCAGCATGACGGAGATGGCCACGATCCAGGGGTTGGCGGCGGGGACTGCGGCGGCGTCGGCGGAGGAAGGCGGGCGCGGGGGGGTGATGGCATCCGCGGTGGTGGCTACGGGTGGTTCGAGTACCGCCCCCATGGGGGTCCTTCCTGTGACTTTTCAGGGTAGGGGGCGGAGGGGTGGCGGGGCTGTGGTGTGGGTCACAGGGGTGGGGGCGAGATAAGAGTCTCTTCGGACAGGGGCAAAGAAGGTTGCGGAGTCTACCGAGGAGCCACTGACGATGCGCCAGCTGTCAAAATCGTATTTTGCCTAAGGGCAATCGCCACGCCAACATGCATTTATCATCGGGCTAATCGAGCAGGTTATAGCGTCTCGCCGTATACGACTCGCTTTCGCCATGACCCTGACACGCGACAACCACTTCGTGCCGCAGCTATATCTCAAGAATTTCGCTTCTGCCTCGGGCGAGGTTTACGAGTACCGCATTCTTGTATCTCATTCAAGGGTGCCCCTTTGGAAACCAGTACACGTGGCTGGAACGGGATACGAGCGAAATCTATACACGAGGCTTGTCAGTGGAGAAGATGCGGACGATATTGAGCAGTGGCTGAATCGGGAATTCGAGACACCCGCCAATGAAGCGATTCAGCGAGTGTTACAGGATCGGGAGCTGTCGCGAAATGACTGGGAAAGGCTCGCGCGTTTTCTCGCATCCCAAATCGTTAGAACGCCCGCTTTTTTAATAAAGAATCTTCCACGTTGGAATCAAATGGCTCCAAAAGTTTTGGAGCAAACTATGAGAGACGTCGAAGAGCGCCTGCGTGAAGCAAAAAGATTGGGACAGCAGGTCATCATAGACAATCCTAGCAGCGACACCGAATACGTCCCCATACGGGTAGAGCGCAAGGATCTCCCCGAGGAGAAGAGGGTCCAACTTACCACCAAGATGGTTGTCGGGCGGGGACTTTGGTTCTACTCAATGAAGCACCTGCTGACGAAAACGCTGAAGGTTCTGCCCCGGCACAACTGGGAGATTCTTGAGGCGCCGGTAGGTTTGCCATGGTTCACAAGTGATGATCCAGCCATTTGCCTGAATTTTCGATCTGATACGGACTATGACTTTGACGGTGGATGGAATCGGGAGCGCGGCAACATCCTTTTTCCCCTTAGCCCACGCCATCTGATGGTTACCGAAATTGGCGGAACTTTCTTTGGAAGGCGAGTTCCCTCTCGCTACCATGCTCGGCTTTTTCGGAGGATAATCGCTCAACATTCCCACAGAAGAATCTACTCTTCAGCCATAGAAGAGAAGATACCGCAGCTTAAGCCCAGAACTGTGGACGCCAAAGCACTCCAAACCGAACGAGCGCTTTGGGTTAGCTACTACGAAGATCAATCCAGTGCGGAGCGGGCGCTCTAGATTAGAGACGGATCTCGTTCACGCTACCGCTGGTTTTTCTGGCCCTGGATCGACGCCAGCTTGCTCGGTTGCATCATCCACAGAATTTGATGGATGCCTTCCTCTGAGGCGTCGATGGTGGCGACGGCAATGGGCATGTTCTCGCGTTCGATCAGGACCGAGGGCTGTCCGTTGGCTTCGATCCAGGTGAGCGTGACACCAGTCCAGAAATGGGAGGCGAACGCGGCAATGAACCGGGCCACACGCTCACGGCCGGCAATGGGGACCCGCGCTGCACGTACCTGTCCGCCGCCATCGGAAGAAGAAACCACGTCCGAGGCAAAGAGACTTTCGAGGGCAGCCAGATCGCCGCTGCGAGCTGCACCGATGAAAGCTTCGAGAAGCTGTCTTTGCTCGGCAGAGCGGACGGGGGCGCGACGCCCTTCGGCGATATGTTGGCGAGCGCGGGTGACCAACTGGCGGGTGTTCGCTTCTTCGAGTTGAAGGATGCCGGCAATCTCGCGGTAGGGATAGTCGAACGCTTCACGGAGAATATAGGCTGCTCGTTCCGCGGGAGAGAGTTTTTCGAGGAGCAGAAGCACGGCAAACTGCAGGGCTTCGCCACGAACGGCTCCCAGCAGGGGATCGCTGCCGGTATCGACCGGCTCAGGGAGCCATGGACCGATGTAGGTTTCGCGGCGAGCGCGCGCCGATTGAGCGACGTTGATGGCCAGTCGCGTGGTTGCCGTTGTCAGGAATGCGGGCGGATCGAGGATCGCGCTGCGATCGCTGGCTTGCCAGCGCAACCAGACATCCTGCACGACGTCCTCCGCTTCGGCCGCGCTGCCCAGCATGCGGTACGCGATGCCGAAGAGGCGCGGGCGGATGCGCAGAAAATCCTGCAGCGGGTCGATGTGCCCACGGGGCTGCACCGTTCAATTCTACGAACGTTATGCACAGATTTTCTGCACACGAGCGGATTTTCACAGATGAATGGCGGCGCGATGTCACAAACCGCGAGGCTGTCCGGTCCTCGTCCATAAGCGGCAGTTGCGGAATTGCCAGGCTTCAGCCTTCAACCACGAAAGGACCATCATGAAAATCGTAGTCATCGGCGGCACCGGGCTCATCGGATCGAAGCTCGTGCAACAGCTTCGCGATCAGGGTCAGGAGGTCGTCGCGGCCTCGCCCTCCACCGGCATCAACTCCATCACAGGCGAGGGATTGGCGGAAGCACTGAAGGACGCTTCGTCAGTCGTGGATGTCACCAATTCCCCTTCCTGGGAGGATGCAGCGGTGCTGCAGTTCTTCGAGACGTCAACGCGCAACCTGCTCGACGCTGAAGGCCGCGCGGGTGTGCGGCATCACATCGCGCTGTCGGTTGTGGGGACGGACCGCATGCTGGCGAGCGGATTCTTCCGCGCCAAGATGGCGCAGGAGAAGCTGATCCAGGCCTCGTCCATTCCGTACACGATCGTCCGAGCGACGCAGTTCTTCGAATTTGTGAAGGCGATCGCGGATTTTGCCACGCAGGAC
>DASZYN010000431.1:0-5306 GCA_035545435.1 Acidobacteriaceae bacterium
AGAATCGCAATCGCCTCCCCAAACGCCACATGGCACGTCGGCTTGCCGCGCCGCAGATCGTCATTGTCGAGCGCAGGCAGGTCGTCGTGGATCAGCGAATACGTGTGCAGCATCTCGATCGCCGCGCCCAGATCCTCGATACCCGCCGGAAGCTGCACTCCGCCTCCGTGTACTGCATGCATCGCCCGCGCCGCCTCCATCGCCAGCACCGGACGCAAACGCTTCCCGCCGGCAAAAACGCTGTGCCGCATCGCGCCATGGATCGACACCGGGACCTGCGTCAGCGGCGGCAGCAGCCGCTCCAGCGCCTGATCGGTGCGCTCGACTCCCTCGCGCAAAACCTCGTGAACATCGACGTGCATCAGGGTCCTGTTATCAGAAGCTGTTGGCATGGGGTCGCCGCCTTTCTTTCCCCCAACTGAACAGTGTAATGGCCACCGCGAGAAGCGTGAGCACCAGGCCGATCCACACATCCGCTGTAAGGTGCCACCGGACATCGATGCGCGTGGTTCCAGCGGCGATCGGAATCACAAGAAGGCCATCGCCGCGCCGCGAATGCTCGCCCAGTGCGGAGCCATTGACGGTAATGCGCCACGCCGGATAGTCCATCAGCCGAAGAACTGCGAACCCCGGAACGCCCGTCGCGACCGTGGCGCTCATCTGCTCCGGACCCGATCCGGTGATAGCAACCGCTCCCGGAATCTCCTTCGTCGAGTCGGGGCACCATTCCGGATTGTCCCCCACCGGCGATTCCTCGGCTGTAGCGGAGTTGAGCAGCCGGATCGCCGGCAGGCCCTGCTGGATTCTGCTGTTGGCGGCGTCGTCCGGCGTGTATTCATCCGTACCCTGGAATCCGGTCGCATGAAAAGTCGCAATCTGCGCGCCGATGTTGTCTTCTTCATCGCACGGCTGCCAGAACAGCAAGGAGCTGAGAAGCGCCATTCCACACGCCACCAACAAAACCACGGCTCCCCGCACCGCGATCGCCCGCCGCGTCGTCTGTTCCCGCCGCATCGCCAGACCCGCGAGCCCCGTAGCCACCAGCCCGAACACCAGCAGCCATCGCCACGGAAACTGCAGATACCGCAACTCCGGAAGATACCGCCACAACGGATCGCTCCAACGGAACTGCAGAAAGACAATGAGGCCCGCGAGACCCACCAGAGGAGCCCACAGCGCATTTGCCCTCCGCCGCGAGAGCCACGCGGCAACAGCGCCGACCACGATCAGCGCCACCGCAATCCACGAAGCCATCTGCAGCACGCCGTTGTGATAGACGGCGTTGAACCCCTCCGCAACCGGGCCCGGCACTGGCGAAACATACCCAAACAGAAAGCTGTCCTCCACCCGCATCAGAGGTCCAATGGCGCGATGAATCTGCACCCACCGCTCCTGATAGATCGCCGGCACCAGCCAGAATCCTGCTAGTGCCAGACCCAGCGGAACCGCGGCCGCCGAGCGCGCCATCAGCCGCCAGGAGCGCTCTCGCAGCGCCGCAACCCCCACCAGCGGAACCAGCGCATAGCATCCAAGAACGGCTGCCGGTGCGTCGCTGAGCCAAAGCGCCGCCACCGTCACACCAAGCGGCACCACCGCCGGCCGATCCCGCAACGCAAACAGCACGATCAGCGGAATCCAGATCGCTGCCAGCAACTCCGCCAGTGCGCCGCGCTCATACACCACGAACATCATGTAGGGATTCACCACATACAAACACGCCGCGATGGTCGCGCTGTCGAGCGGCATCCATTCCCTGGCCATCTGCCGAAACGCGAACCCCGCACCCAGCAGCGCGACCAGCACATAAGCCACCGGCGTCCACGACCACGGCAACACCAGCCCCAGCACTCCGCCCAGCATCCAGCTCAGCGGCGGATAAAACACGAAGCGAGGCTCCCCCGCCTGATAATTCGCCGACGCCGCCCAATGCGGGTACAGAATCCCGTGATGCCAGTGGTTGACGACCTCAAGCCAGCTCTGCAGGTGGAAATCGAAGTCCTGCCCGCACGAAGCCCCACGCCACGCCAGCGGCAACACCGCGATCAGAACGGTCGCCAGCAGCAGCGACCGCCGCCGCTGCGCGCGCGTCGCATCGCTGGAAGGAGTAGCCGGGAAACGGAACCAGAATCGCACGTCGTGAGTCCGGGGTCATTGTACTTTCCAGCTGCCCGAGGCCAGGAATGGAGTTTTCGCTACTCCCAACTCACAACTCCCCTCAGGGCTGCAGCCGCAGCGTGTGCGCGGTCGCTGCCGCCACGGCCGCATCACTGAAGGGCATAGCAAAGGTCTTGCCGTTGTACCAGTATGGCCACTGATCCCGGTAATACGGGCTCAACGGATCGCCCGACTCGCCCATCGTGATGTTCTCCGTCGCGCCATCGATATTCGACCAGTCAATCGTGAAGCGCTGCGACGGTCCAAATGTGCGATGAACCTGCTTGACCGTCGTTCCGTCGCCGGACTGCGGCAGAACTCCTGTCCCGGTCCATCTCTGGAACCATGGCAACAATCTGTAGAGCGGATGCTCCACAACGACCGGATAAGCGTAGCCGTAGCGCCAGGTGCGCAAATCCGACGGCGCGTGCTGCGCCGCAAGACCCCTGCGCACAAGATCGGTCAAAAAATCGTCCCACGTCTTGTATTCCGCAGGCAGCCACGCAGCCGGCTGATTGGTCAGGATCTGCTCACTCGCAAAATCAGACTCAGCCCAGTGGTAATAGCGCCAGTCGTCGCCCACTTTGGGCTCAAGCAGCATACGAAACAACTGCGACCTCGCAGCCTCAACAATCGCCGCAGGCGCAGAGTCGATTGTTACGGCGCCGTCCCATGAACGCATCAGGTCCGCAGCCTGACGCAGCCGCGCATCCACACTGCTGGAGTGGTCAATCCCGTAGGCGAGCCGCTGCGCGATCTCCTGATCGAGTTCGGAGTAGACGTCCGTCTGCAGCGTCAGCATCTGTTGCTGCGTCAGGTGATCCTTCGGTGAGAGCCACTTCCAGATGCGCTCGTTCCGGTAGGGATCGCCCCACTCCAGCGTCAACTCCGGACGTGGTGCAGGGTTTTGCGCCGCAGTGCTCGATTCCCCAGGCCCTGTCCCCGTCACCGGCGCGCCCGCCACCGGCGTCGTCGGTGGATTCGGGTTCGGCGTCACGCGCGCGTTCGCCGTTGCCAGCAGACCGCCCGGCGGATCATACGCAGACGGCAGCTGATCGAAGCCGATATACCCCTGCCACTCGTGCTGCTCATCGTCGATCGGCACCCCCGCAAGCCCATTCGGCCGCGATGGAATATAGCCAACCGCCTGATAGCCGATATGCCCCTGATCGTCCGCGTAAACCACGTTCTGGGTCGGAGCGCTCCAGTTCCTCAGCGCTGCGCGAAAACCCGCCCAGTCCGTCGCCTCGTCGATAGCCAGCAGCGGGTAGCCACCCGGCCGCGCATCGTACTCGTTCCACTTGAGCGTGATCGTCCGCTTCTCCCCAGGGATCAGCGGCGTGATCACCACACCATGTCCGGTGCGCTCCACATTCACCGTGACATCCTGGCCGCCGCGAACGTGGATCGTCTCCTGCGCATGCTCGAAGGGATGCCACACGCCATCGGGCGTCTGGTACTGGTCCTGTCCGTTCGTGTGCTCGACATACAGGTCCTGGGTATCGCCGTAGAGCGCCGTGAATCCCCACGCGATGTGGTCGTTGTGTCCGGCCACGATCAGCGGCAGCCCCGGCACCGTCACTCCCGCAGCGTGCAGACCTGGCGCCTTGAGCCCGGTCATGTACCAGATGTTGGGAATCTGCTGCGCCAGGTGCATGTCATTGGAGAGAATCGGGCTCCCGCTCGCCGTCCGCGCGCCCGATACCACCCACTGATTCGATCCCGGATTCGTGTCGAGTCCGCATTCGACGCATGGCGGATGGCCTGTGAGCTGCTCCAGACGCCGCAGATCATCGTGCAGGATCGGCGAGTCGAGACGGGCCGCCCCAAACCCATCCTGGCTTTCGTCCAGCGGAACATCAGGCAGATTCTGATTTGGCATCGTAATCGGCACCTCATCGGTCACCGGCGGATGATCGCGCCACGAGCCCGTGGGATAAAGATCGGCCGCGAGCGTCGGGCCCAGCCGCGCCGTAATGCGCTCGCGCTCCAGCTTCTCCGGCCAGTGCTCGTCCAGCATCTGCACCATGCTCATCACCACCAGCATGGAGTCCACCGGCTGCCAGGGCTTCGGTTGATAGAAGAGCAAACGGAACTCCGCGGGCAGCCGATCCATGTGCGAGCCGATGTAGGCGTTCACGCCGCGTGCGTAATCGTCGAACAGACGCCGCTCGTCGGCCGGCAGTGCGGCGGTGAGCCGCTCAGCGGTCACGCGGACCGCGAGCATGCGCTGCATGCGGTCGTGCTCCAGCAGGCGCGACCCAAGGATCTCTGCCGCCTCCCCGGACGCCATGCGTCGCGCCATGTCCATCTGCCACAGACGGTCCTGGGCGGTCACGTACCCCTGAGCGAAAAGCAGGTCGTCGAGATTGGCAGCCTCAATGTGCGGAACCCCGTGATGGTCGCGGCGGACGATCACCTGCGTCGTCAGTCCCGGGGTCAGCAGCGCGCCATCGATCTCCGGCAGCGACGACTGCATCTTGTGCTTGAGCCAGATTCCCGCCGTGAACACCGCGCCCGCCAGGACAAGCAGGAACAGGAAGAACAGGATCAGAACGACGCGCAGGAAGGGATGGCGGCGCTTCTCCTCGTGAATGTCAACACTGCGGCCAAGAGGCATTTCCAGATCAGGGTACAGGGTACAGGTCGCAGGGTACAGGGTACAGGTCGCAGGGTACAGCCAGTTGCTCTCAACTCGCTGTTCCCTGCTGCCTGATGCCTGTTCTCTACTGGCTATTGGCTACTGGCTACTGGCCATTCCCTGTCTGCTGCTGCGGGCGGCTCATCGGCGGGATGATGCTGTTCATGCGCAGATACTCCACCATCTGGCCATAGTGATCCATCGAGTGGGCGATGCAAAACGCAGCGACGGACGCTTTCGTCATTTTGAACTGAGGTGGCAGAAAGCTTTTTACCGGATCCCCGGCGTTCTCCGGGGTCAGGGTTCCCACCGCGGCATGCGCATACTTGTAGGAGTCTTTCAGCGCCTGCACGATCTCATCCTTGGTCTTCAGCGCTTCGATCGTCTTTGGATCGACCGCCGTGGCGCCTGGGACGTTCCAGCCGTTGAAGAACTCGTAGTTGGACTCAGCCAGATGCTTGACCTGCTGAGCGAAGGTGCGGACGCCTTTGAAGTCGCCCATGGAAGCAGG
>DASZYN010000432.1:0-3029 GCA_035545435.1 Acidobacteriaceae bacterium
GCGCTTGCCAGAAATTGCCGTCGATCCATGTCACGCTCCAGCCTAATTAGGGGATGGTTTCATGCTGCCTGGAACCGGTCAAGGCGAGCGGCGGGGTCAGGAAGACTCGCTTGACGAATCGATAGTCGAGCGTCTACCATCGGCCTCACATTGAGGGTCGATTGTCTTCTATGGAAAAACGCAACGGACTTCTTCAGGGCACGCTGGACATGCTCATCCTGCGAACGCTGCGTTCCGGCGCCGCTCATGGTCACGAGATTGGAAAGCACATTCAGCGGACAACGAACGATTTTCTGCAGATGCAGCATGGTTCGTTGTATCCGGCACTGCATCGGCTGGAGAAACGAGGCTGGGTGACTGCGAAATGGGAGACGGCTCCGGATCGGAATCGGGAATTCAAGTACTACCGTTTGACGGCGCAGGGCCGGAAACAGCTGACGGTTGAAGAATCGCAGTGGAAGCAGATGGCCGAAGCTGTGGCGCGGGTGATGTGGCCGGTCGCCGAGGAGAGCTGAGATGCAATGGTGGCGGCTCAGAAAGAAAGACGCGGATCTGGAGCGGGAGCTCGCGTCCGATCTGGAGTTAGAAGAAGAAGAGCAGCGGGAGCGCGGGTTATCGGCGGAAGAGGCGCGCTATGCTGCTCGGCGTGCGTTCGGCAATCCCACGCTGATTCGCGAGCACACGCGAGCGACCTGGAATTGGGGTTCCGTGGAGCGATGGGTGCGCGACCTGCAACACGGCGCGCGTACTTTGCTGCGCTCGCCGGGGTTCTCACTCATCTCCGTGCTGGTGATGGCGCTCAGCATCGGCGCGACCACATCGCTGTTCACCATGGTGCGTGCGGTGCTGCTGCGGCCTCTGCCGTTTCGCGATTCCGGCAAACTGGTGATGCTCTATGAGCACTTCCGGCACAACCAGGGCGGCGATGGTTTCAATGCGGTTGCCGTTGGAGACTATCGGGACTGGCGAAGCCAGACCCACGGCTTTGAAGACATGGCGGCGATGCGCGCCTACGGCGGTATCGTGTCCGGCGTGCACTCCGAACTGCCGGAAGTGGTGCAGAGCGCGGGGGGATCGTCGAATCTGTTTTCGCTGCTGGGCGTAGCTCCAGCCTATGGCCGCGTGTTCACGCAGGCCGAAGACCAGCCGCAAGGGGAACGCGTGGTCCTGCTCACGTGGAGCTTTTTCCAGCGGCGCTTTGCGGGAGATCCTTCCATCGTCGGTAAGCAGGTCCATCTGGATACGATCCCGACCACGGTTGTGGGCGTGCTGCCGAAGTGGTTTACCTATCCGGATGCGCGCATCCAGTTCTGGATTCCTTACGCGCAGACGTTCCTGCCGGACGAGTATGGCATCCACGACGGGCACCAGAGCATGGTGGTGGCCCGGCTGCGGCCGGGGGTGAGCGAAGAGTCGGCGACGCGCGAGGTGAGCGCGCTGCAATACCAGATTCACCTGGCCAATGCAGCAAAACCGGTTGCCGAGGACGTCTGGTCGCGACCGATGATCGACGACCTGGTGAGGAATGTGCGAAGGCCGCTGCTCGTCCTGCTGGGCGCGGTGGGGTGCATGCTGCTGATCGCGTGCCTGAATCTGACGAACCTGCTGGTAGCCCGGTCGGCTGCGCATCGCAAGGAAGTTGCCATCCGCGGCGCGTTAGGCGGCAGCCGGTTTGTTCTGATTCGCGAACAAATGATGGAGAGCCTGCTGATCTGCCTGAGCGGCGGAGGACTGGGCCTGCTGCTGTCGCTCGCTTCGACCTGGTGGCTGGCTGCACACTGGCGCAATCTGCCGCGCGCGGAGTCGGTCCATGTCGATGGATGGGTTCTGCTGTTTGCGTGCGGCCTGGTGGCGGCCACAACGCTGCTGGCCGGGCTGGTGCCGGCAATTTCATCCACCGGCAAAGGGCTGCTGACCGGGTTGCGGGAGGGATCGCGATCGGTGGGCGGCAACGTGTCGCGGGCGCGGCTGCGCAAGACAATGCTGTCGGCCGAGATTGCGCTGACGGTCATGCTGCTGGTGTCCGCCGGTCTGCTTTTCAAAAGCTTCGTGCGCCTGCGGACGACAGACCTCGGCTGCCGAGTCGATCACGTGATGACGATGAAATTCGGGCTGCCCGAAATTCAATACGATACGCGCGACAAGGTTGTGACCTTCCACGAGTCGCTGCTGGAACGGGTGCGCCGACTCCCCGGTATGCGCGGCGCCGCGCTGGTCTCTAATGCGCCCGGAACAGGCCCGGTGGGCGACAAAGTCTTCACGATCCTGGAGCGGCCTGCACCCCGATATGCCACTCAATACGATGCCGCGACGCTGATGGCCGATCCGCAGTACTTCAGCGTGATGCAAATTCCGCTGATCCGCGGCAGGGTCTTCACCGAACACGAGCGGCTCAGAAACGACCATTACGTTGTGGTCAGCAAGCTTTTTGCCGAGCAGTTTTTCTCTGGGGACGATCCGGTTGGCAAACATATCCGCCTGAGCTGGGATACCCAACTGGAGAGTTACGAGATTCTCGGTGAAGTCGGCGACACGATCTCCGATGTGACCAAACCGGCGCAGGCGACGATCTATTTCCCAATCCTATCCGGCATTCCCGACCGCACCAGCGAGGCGACGATTGTGGCCTGGACAGCGGGCGATCCGCTGGCGATGTCGATGCCGATCCAGCAACAAATCTCGGCGCTGGAGCCGGAGTTGCCGGTTTATAACGCGCTGACGATGGATCAGATTCTCGGCAAGACGACGGCGAGCCAGGGATTCGCAGCGAATCTAGTGCTGGCCTTTGCGGGTTTGGCGCTTCTGCTGGCCGCTGTCGGGCTTTACGGAGTGCTCTCCTACCTGGTCACGCAAAGGGTGTCGGAGATCGGTATCCGCGTCGCCCTCGGCGCACAACGCGTGCAGGTCCTGCGTCTTGTCCTGTTCGATGGGCTGCGGCCGGCGTTCCTCGGGCTGATGGCTGGTTTGGCGGCCAGCGCAGGCGTGACACAACTGATCCGGTCGATGCTCTACGGAACCGAACCGTATGA
>DASZYN010000433.1:0-2074 GCA_035545435.1 Acidobacteriaceae bacterium
GGCGACGGCGTGGGAACTGGCGCAGAGGACGAATGACCAGGAGTTGCTGGAGAAGGCGTACGCCGCATGCGGGCGCTGGGACGAATGGCTGCGGCGGTATCGCGACACGCGCGGCACAGGTTTGTGCGAGGGCTTCTGCACCTACGACACGGGACAGGACAACAGTCCGCGCTGGAAAGGACTGGCGAACCGGTGCCCGGACAGCGATGCGCGCAGGTGCCCGGACGAGCCGGGGATGCCGCGCTTGTGTCCCGATCTTTCGGCGACGGTGTATGGCGGGCGCGTGGCGCTGGCTGCGATGGCCAAGGCGCTGGGCAAGACCGACGATGCAAGCCGATGGAAGGAAGATGCTGAGACGATCCAGGGCTTGATCATCGAGAAGCTCTACGACCCGGTGGATGGGGCCTTCTACGACCTCGACAGCGACAACAAGTTCGTGAAGGTTCGCAGCTCGACGATCATGACGGTGCTGGGCGAGCATGTGCCGGAGCCGGGTGTCTTTGACGATGTGTGGAGCCGGCAGGTTCACAACCCGAAGGCGTTCTGGACGGCGTATCCGTTTCCGTCGGTAGCGATGAACGATCCGCAGTTTGTGCGGCCGATTCCGCGCAACTCGTGGGGTGGAGCGACGCAGGCACTGACGGCGCTGCGGGCGCCGCGCTGGATGGAGCACTACGGCAAGAGCGCGGAGCTGGGCGAACTGATGCATGCCTGGATCGAGGCACTGTATCGGGCGAAGGGCGATTTCCGGCAGCAGATGGATCCGGAGACGGGCGAGTTCACGATGGCCGATCCGGCGGGGTATTCGCCGGCGGCGCTGGTGTGCCTCGACTTCCTGTGGAGGCTGCACGGCGTGCGACAGCAAGGAGAACTGGTGGAGTGGAACGTGCGGACACCTGCGGAGCACGGGCGTTCGCGGTTTTCGCGGAAGATCGGCAGCACGGCGATGGAGCTGAGCTACGAGGGGAACCATGCAGAAATGCGGGTTGGCGGCGAGCGGGTGGCACGGGTGTCGGGCACGGTGCGGCTGCTGACGAAGAAGGACGGGAGCCTCGATTCGGCGCTCGGGGTCGACAGCAAGGAGCAACAAGTAACGATCGATGTCCCGAAGTCGCTGAAGCGCGGTTTCAAGATCGCGCCCAACGAGCAGGTGATTCTGCGGGCTTCAACTTCGTGAGATCACGGCGAAATTTATACTGACCTGAACTATGTCCTCTTTTCTTCCTGTCGATGAGCAGATGGATCTGCTGGAAAAGGGCGCGGCGGAGATTATCCGCGTGCCGGAGCTGCGCGAGCGGCTTGAAAAATCGCGCCAGACTGGCGTGCCCCTGCGGGTGAAGGCCGGGTTCGACCCGACCGCGCCCGATCTGCATCTTGGCCATACGGTGCTGATGCGCAAGCTGAAGCACTTCCAGGATCTCGGGCATCAGGTCATCTTCCTGGTCGGCGACTATACGTCGCTGATCGGCGATCCGACCGGGCGCAACGTGACGCGGAAGCCGCTGACGCGGGAGCAGATCGACGAGAACGCGAAGACTTACACCGCGCAGGTATTTCGCATCCTCGACCGGGAAAAGACCGAGGTGCGGTTCAACTCCGAGTGGCTCGGCAAGCTGAGCTTCGAAGACATCATCCGGCTGGCGGCGAAGTTCACGGTGTCGCAGATGCTGGAGCGGGCGGAGTTCCACAAGCGATTCCAGGAGGAGCAGCCGATTTCGCTGCACGAGCTGCTGTATCCGCTGGCGCAAGGTTACGATTCGGTGGCGCTCCGAGCCGATGTGGAGTTGGGCGGCACGGATCAGAAGTTCAACCTGATTGCCGGGCGCGAGATGCAGCGCGACTATGGCCAGCCGTCGCAGATCGTGCTGATGACGCCGATCATCGAGGGGCTGGACGGCGTGCAGAAGATGTCGAAGTCGCTGAACAACGCGATCGGGATCCACGAGCCGGCGCCGGAGATGTACGGCAAGCTGATGTCGATCAACGACGAGCTGATGTGGCGGTACTGGACGCTGCTGACGGATTTGCGCTCGTCGGAAATTGAGAAGATGCGGGCGGATGTGGGGTCGGGCGC
>DASZYN010000434.1:0-2122 GCA_035545435.1 Acidobacteriaceae bacterium
CTCGGGCGCTTTGCAGGTCGGACAAGGTGCGGTCCAGCGCAGTCTGATGAGAGCGGAGGATCCGCATGAGCACCCACATGAGGACGCCGACCAGAGCCACCACTACGGCGAACATGCCGGCCTCGAGATATTCGTCGAGGAGCGCGGGCGGATAGAGCGCGAAATAGTGCCACAGCCAGAGGAAGATGGTGGCGTCGGCGGCAAGGATGGTCAGCAGTGTGGGCGTCAGGCGGAACAGGGTTGCTGCCTGGAGGACGGGAATGATGAGCAGAACCTGGTAAGGGCTGTGATCGCGATCCGTCAGCCACGCCAGCAGTACCGCTAACACGAAGAGGCTGACGATGGAAACGAGGCCGTCGAGCTTTGCGGCAAAGTCGCTGAGAGGTTCGCCGCGGCCCTGCAGCCAGCCGAGTTCGGCCAGACGCAGAGCAAAACTCAGTCCAAGAACAACAATGACGGAGACGCTCGGCTCCCCGAGCACGACCGCGAAGAGCATATGCAGGAGCAGCAGCATGGCGAGCACAAAAAGTGTGAGAACAGAAAAGAGGGTTTGCTGCTTGCGCAGATCGTAAACCGGCTTTTGGCTCACCTGTTGCATTTCGGCTGCGATGGGTTCGGGCATCGGTTGGATCCGCCGGCGTGACGGCACTGCTTCGCCTTGCTCGCAATCCCTGGAATGATCCGGGATACGAACGATGGGAGCATTCCGGCGCATCAGGCGATTTGTGATCAGGTTACGCCCTGAGGAAGGAAGGACACCGAAATTGGGTATCACTTTCGTTCCGAGACCGGCGCCTCGGCGCGATGAGAGGCACCGGTATCGTCGGCGCCAATCCCGAGGGTCTGCGTCACCACGGCTGCCGAATCGGTGGTCTGCATCAGGAACACGGCACCGGCTGAATAGAGCAGAAGAAAGGACAAGGGCAGCACGGTGGAGAAAAGCCGATTGTCGCGACGCCGCAAGACTTCAGGCAGCAGGATGACTCCGACATAGATGGCGGTGAGACCCATAAAAATGATGCGGGCCTCCATGACGAGGCTGCGGTAGATCCACTGGACTGCGCCGGCGGCGGGATTTGGCATGAGTCGCGGATCGTAATGTTGCGGGCCCGGTATCGCGAAGAACAGGCCGGCGGTTCCGATGCCCAGCAGCAGCAGAGCCGCCAGACGCCAGGGCCATCCGCGAAGAGGGGGGAGGGCGGCTCCAAGGAGGATGAAGACGGGACAGAGCAGCAGCAGAACCAAAGGAAGATGACTCAGCACTGCAGGCTGGAATATTGCGACCGACGGGATTGAGTCACTCGCCATGACCGGCCTCCTGGTGCTGCGTCGCCGTCAGGGGCAGCGCGGCGCCATACGACCCTTCGCGCTGCGCTGCCCCTGCGTTTCGCAGGATCCACCTCCTCCCAATGGCATTTGGAAGGCCATTCTTGTTCCTGCGAAACAATCCATGTCTCTGCGCCTGGTCCTGATTTCGGACGGGTTTGTCCGAAAGGGCGGACACCGGCGTCGGAATATTCCGACACGCAGGGTTGCGCAGAACGAAAGCTGTTGAGAAAACGCTGCAACCGGGCGGCTTGTCCTGGAATGCCACATGCAACGTGGAAAGCGCCGGGTTGTTGCCATGGCCTGACACATGGCAGTAATCCGGCGGAGAGGGATTTTGTGACTCAGATCTGCCTTGAATCGATCGGATCGTATGCACTGGAAGAGACCGCGCAACGTCGTCAACAAGACGCGGAAGACCAGCGCCGCCGGCGAAGAATTCTTTGCGTCGACGACGATCCGGTCGTCCTCTCTCTGCAGCGAGCTTTGCTGGAGTCGGCCGGATTCTCGGTGATCACGGCACGGGACGGGAAGGAGGGCCTGCGCAGGTTTTCCGCCGAATTCCCCGACGCGGCGGTGCTGGACTATGCGATGCCGGGCATGAACGGCGCCGCTCTGGCGGCACAGATGCGCCGGATTGCCGAAGATGTTCCGCTCATTCTGAATTCCGGATCCGTGACGGTGTCCGCGGAAGAGGCCAGGCTCTTCGAGCGGGTCCTGTCGAAGGGATTGGCTCCGGGTCTGCTGGTTCGCGTGCTGCGCGAGATCTTTCCGCTGCTCGGGGCCGGAGCCCCGG
>DASZYN010000435.1:0-4728 GCA_035545435.1 Acidobacteriaceae bacterium
GCTGACAGATTATCCTCGACATCCTGGAACGCCGCCAAAACCGTTTGCCGATAGTTGGCCACCTGCTGCTCATACGCGTCTCGGGCCTGTTGCGTAATCGCATGCCGGCGTCCCGCGTCGAACAACAGTTCCACCGCCGACGCCCCCAGCGCCCACACTTCGCTCGGCCCCTGAATCAGCGTGCCCGGCCGGCCACTCGAAAATCCGCCGCTGCCCGTCAAAGAAACATTTGGATAATACGCAGCAATCGCAATCCCAATCTGCGCGTTCGCAGCATCCGCCTGCCGTTCGGCCGCGGCGATATCCGGTCTCCGCTCCAGCATCTGTGACGGCACGCCCACCGGGATCTGCGGAATCTGATCCCCCAACGGCATCGCCGCGAGGCTGAAGCTCGAAGCCGGCGTTCCCGTCAGCGTTGCGATGGCGTGTTCGAACTGCGCTCGAGCCACCTGGACGTCGATATCCTGTGCCCGCGTGGTCTCCAGCTGCGTCTGCGCCAGCGCCACATCCGACTCCGTCGCCACTCCGCCCTTAAAACGGATCTGTGTCAGTTTCAAATACTCTTCGAACGACTTCACCGTGGTGTCGAGCAGTTGCTGCTGCGAGTCCAGCCCGCGCATTTCGAAGTAGTCCGAGGCCAGCTCCGACCGCAGGCTCAGT
Source organism: Acidobacteriaceae bacterium (assembly GCA_035545435.1). Lineage (GTDB taxonomy): Bacteria > Acidobacteriota > Terriglobia > Terriglobales > Acidobacteriaceae > Palsa-343. The sequence continues at coordinate 661 of DASZYN010000435.1, forward strand.
TCCACATTGGCCAGCAGCGCCGCCGAAGCCTGCGCGTTGGCGCGCGCCTGTTCCACGGTCCGACGCACCTGGCCCCACAGATCGGGCTCCCACTGCGCCTGCCCCGCGATCGTGAACGTGTTGAACTGATAATTTGTAACCGTGCGATTGGTATTTGCCTGGTTGAGCGACTCGCGCGTGCGCTGTGCCGACGGTCCCGCCGACAACGTCGGGTAGTACCGGGAACGCGCCACCCGCACCTGCTCGCGCGCCGAGAAATACTGCTCCATCGCCGCGCGCAGCGTTTGGTTCGATACAGCGACCTTCGCCTCCAGCGCGTTGAGCTGCGGATCGCCATACATCTCCCACCACGCCCCGCGCAGCACACCATCGTTCGGCTCCGCCTGCTTCCACGTTCCGTTCGGCGGATTCGGAGGTGGCGGCGCATTCTCTTTCCATGCCGGAGCCGTCGCGGCGTCCGGTCGATGGTAGTTCGGCCCCACCGTACAACCCGCAAGCAGGAACGCGGCCAGACTTGCCACCCCCCATGGGCGGAATCGCATCATGCCCCGCCCTCCGGCCCGTCGTTGCCCTGATTCTCTTCCTGCCGCTCTCCGCCGGGGCCTCCGTTGGGGCTCACCACCCGTACCTTCTCGCCATCGATGATCGAGTCCGGCGGGTTCCGCACGATCTCGTCGTTGGCGTTCAGACCCTCGGTCACCTGCACCACGCGGCCGTCATCCTGGCCAATCGTGATCGGCAGCAGCTTCGCCACATCCCCGCCGCTGCCATGGACCACCGTCACCACCCGCAGCCCTTCCTGTCGAAACAGCAGCGCCGACACAGGCAGGATCAGAGTCTGCTTCATGACCTTGAGCTGGAAATGAACCTGCGTATATGCGCCCGGCACCAGTTCGCCCTTGGCATTCGGCACATCCACCTCAACCAGCAGCGTCCGCGATGCCGGATCGATCGCTCGCGAGGTGCGCACCACTTTGCCGTGGAACCGCCGCCCAGGATATTGCTCCAGCGTCAGGTCGGCCGGAGTTCCCGGTGTACACTCCGGCGAATCCACCTGCGGCACGTTCACGTACACACGCATGATGTGCTCATCGGCCATGTGGAACATCTCGCGTCCGCCCGTCCCCCCGGCCCCTGCATTGATGAGCGTCCCGATATCCACATCACGCGCCGTCAAAATCCCATCGAACGGAGCATAGACTTTCTCGAATCCCGTCAGCTGCTCCAAACGCTGGACATTTGCCTGCGCCGACTTCACCTGCATGTTCGTCGATGCGGCCTGCGTGACGAAATTCTCCGTGTCCTGCTTTGCTACCGCGTTGTTTGCCAGCAGATCGGTATAGCGCGACGCCTGCTGCTTCGCGTAGCCAGCGGTCGATTCCGCCGTCGCCAGTTCAGCCTTCGCCTGCGCCAGTTGCTGATCCACCTCCGGACTCGCAATCGTCGCCAGCAGCTGTCCCTTTCTCACATGCGCGCCAATGTCGAAGTACCACTTCTCCAGATAGCCATCCGTCCGCGCATAGATCGGCGAATCGACGTACGCAAACATGTTGCCCGGCAGCACGAGTTCCTCCGTCGGTGCACCGAGTTGCGGCTTCTCCACCGTCACATTGGCCAGGGCCAGGGAATCCGTCCGCTCACGCAGCGTCTTTTGCGCGCGCACCCGCGGCAGTATGCCGGCAATCGCAACCACCGCCGCAATCGCCGCCAGAACGATGATCCATACCAGCGCCTTCCCCCCCGAGATCGGCGGACGGTCATCGACATACCCGTGCGTATCGCCGTTGTGCGCATTCGTCGGTTTGGGTTCGCTCATGGCCTGCTCCCCGTCAAAAGCTGTCGCCTCTCGGCGTGTTGGCGCGCCTCCCGCTCTCGGCGGCGGCGCTCGCGGCGTCCGTGCAGCACGCTGAAAATCGTCGGAACAAAAAACAACGTTGAAACCGTCGCAAACAGCAGACCGCCAATCACGGCGCGGCCCAGCGGCGCATTCTGTTCGCCCCCCGAACCCAATCCAAGCGACATGGGAATCATGCCCAGAATCATCGCCAGCGCAGTCATCAGCACCGGCCGGAATCGCACAAACCCGGCATTCAGAGCCGACAGCGATGCGTCACCCACCGTCACCTCGAGTTGCTCCCGCGCAAAACTGATCACCAGAATCGAATTCGACGTCGCCACGCCCATGCACATGATGGCCCCCGTCAGGGCCGGAACACTCAGCCGCGTGTGGGTGAGGAAAAGGAACCACACAATGCCGGAAATCGCTGCCGGCAGCGCGCAAACGATGATGAACGGATCGAGCCACGACTGGAAATTCACCACAATGAGCAGGTACACCAGCACAATCGAGAACACCAGGCCGGCCAGCAGGCCCTCGAACGAGCGCCGCATCGTGTCGATCTGCCCTCGCACCTCGATGTGCGAGCCATGCGGCAGATATTTTTTCTGCTGATCCACTTTCTCCTGAATCCCCTTGCTCACACTGGCCAGATCGGTCCCCACCACGTTGCCGAAGATGTCGATCACCGGGGTGATGTTGTAGTGATTCACAATCGCAGGCTCGGTCCCCGGCACAATCGACGCCAGATTGCCCAGGATCTGTACCGGCTTCCCGCCCACCGGCCCTCCCGCGGATGACGGCATGCCCGCGCCCAGCGATGCGCTGCTCAGCGGCGATGCCCCTGCCCCGCCGCCCGCCGATGTTACCGGAATATTGCGCAGGTCCTGCATCGTCGACAGCGAATACTGCGGCGCCTGGGCCGCGATGCTGTATTCCACGCCGTTCTGCGGATCCAGATAAAACGTCGGTGATGTCTGAAAGCTGCCGCTGCTCGCTACCAGCAGACTTTGCATCACATCCCGCTGCGCATATCCGGCACTCTGCGCCATCGAGCGATTCACATTCACGGTCAGGCTCGGATTATCGAAGCTCTGCTGAATATGCATGTCCGCCGCGCCAGGCACATACTTCACCTGGTTGAGCAGATGTTCGGCAAATACGAAGTTCGCCTGCTGATTGTGCCCCACAATCTGAATATCAATCGGCGCCGGCAGACCGAAGTTCAGGATCTGCGTCACCATGTCCACCGGGAGTGTGTAGAACTCCGTACCCGGAAAACGCCGCGGCAACTCCTCGCGCAGCCGCGCCACATACTCCTCCGTCGGACGGTGATGCTCGCTCAGCGACACCGAAATATCCGCATCCGCCGGCCCTACCGGGGCCGAATTCGAATACGACGTGTTGATGCCGGAATAGGGCAGGCCGATGTTGTCGATAATCGTGACCAATTCGTCCTTCGGAATCACCTGGCGAATTGAATTGTCGATCCTGTCGCACAACGCGGCCATATCCTCAATGCGCGTCCCCGTCCGCGCGCGCACGTGCAGCTTGAACTGCCCGGCGTCCACGTTCGGAAAGAAATCCTCGCCCAGAAAGGGATACAGCAGTGCTGCCGAACCCATGCTCAGCACGAAGAACAGCACAATGAACAATGCCGAGTGGGCGATGCAGAGCTCCAGCATCCGCCGGTAGCTGCGCCGGATCTTCTCAAAGCGGCTCTCAAACGCCAGTTGGAACACAATGAACGGATTCCGGCTCAGCAGCTTCCGTTCACCCTCCTGCGGGTCATGCTCGCGCAGCAGATACTTCGCCATCGTCGGCACGACGGTCCGCGAAAGCAAATACGACGCCAGCATCGCAAACACCACCGCCTCGGCCAGAGGCACGAAGAGATACCGCGCCACCCCGCTCAAAAAGAACATGGGCACGAAAACGATGCAGATCGAGAGCGTGGCGATCAGTGCCGGTACCGCGATCTGCGCCGCACCATCGAGAATCGCCTGCTCGATTGCCTTGCCCTGCTCCAGATTCCGATTGATGTTCTCGATCTCCACGGTGGCATCATCGACCAGAATGCCCACCGCCAGAGCCAGGCCGCCGAGCGTCATGATGTTGATCGACTCACCCAGCGCGCTGAGCACCAGCAGCGACGTCAAAATCGACAACGGGATCGAAACCGCGATAATCAGCGTGCTCCGCCAGCTGCCCAGGAAGATCAGAATCATGAT
>DASZYN010000436.1:0-2911 GCA_035545435.1 Acidobacteriaceae bacterium
TGTGGAATATCGCGCCGCTGTTCGCGGGCGGCACGAAGCCGAGCCGGGTGGAAGTGATTTCCGGCGCGAACGTCATGTTCAGGCGAGAAGTGTTCGCGCAGATCGGGCAGTTCAGCGAAGAGTATTTCATGTACGCGGAGGATCTGGACCTCTGTTACAAGGCGGTGCAGGCTGGTTACACGAATTACTACATTCCTCAGGCGCAAATCATTCATCTCGGCGGCAAGAGCAGTGTTAAGCGACGGGCCGTGGTGATGAAGTGGAGATCGATTCTGCAGTATGTGGCCAAGCATCGCGGCGCCGCCTATCAGCTGGCATTTCGTGCGGTGATGGGGTGCAGCGCGCTGGCACGCCTGGCTCTGTTGCTGATGGCCGTCGCCGTAAGCCGTGGCTCTCGCAGAAACTCGGCCCGTGAGGCGATGTTGAAGTGGTGGCTGGTGCTGGAGACGATGGTGAGCCGTATCGAGAAAAAGCAGCGGCCGGATAAGTTGGCCGCTGAGGGAGCGCCGGGAAATTAGCCAGGCGCCTGCAATGATTTTATTGGCGAGAACATTCTATGTGCGGAATTTGCGGTAAGTTCAATTTCGATCGAGCCAGGCCGGTTTCGAGCGGCTTGTTGAAGCGTATGGCGGGTACGATCGCCCATCGCGGACCCGACGATGAAGGCTACCACCTGTCCGGTCCCGTGGGTCTCGGGTTCCGGCGCCTTTCCATCATCGATCTGGCAACGGGTCATCAGCCGCTGTCGAACGAGGACGGGACGGTGTGGATCGTCTTCAACGGCGAGATTTATAACTTCGAGGAACTCCGCAACGATCTTTTAGCGCGCGGTCATCTGTTCCGGACGCGCACCGATACCGAGGTGATTGTTCACCTCTATGAGGAATACGGGCCGGCGTGCGTTGAGAAGCTGCGGGGGATGTTCGGCTTTGCCATTTGGGACGAGCGCCAGCAGACACTGATGCTGGCGAGAGACCGGGTCGGTATCAAACCTCTCTACTATGCGATGGGGAAGGACTCGCTGGTCTTTGGGTCGGAGATCAAGGCGATTCTGGCTGATCCGGAGATCAGCGCGCGAGTGCGGCCGGAGATCGTCGATCGTTTCCTGACTTTTTATTTCGTTCCCGGCGAAGACACTCTTTTCGAAAACGTTCTGAAGCTGAGACCCGGATGCTACATGACGGTCCGAGCGGGCAAGGCGGAGGTTCATCAGTACTGGGATCTGACCTTCAACCCCACGCCGAAATCTGCCGCGGATGCGGAGAGGGAACTGGTGGAGCTGCTGGATGAATGCGTCCGGCTGCACATGATCAGCGATGTGCCGGTGGGCGTGCTGCTGAGCGGCGGCGTGGATTCCACGGCGATGGTCAGTTTCACAAGCAATAAAACGGATCACCGGCTGGGCAGTTTCACCCTCGGATTTGGCGGGACGGAAGTTCCCGATGAGCGCCCCTACGCGCGAATGGCCGCGGAGCGTTATGGGACCAATCACCATGAAATGACGATCTCGGCGGAAGATTTCAGGGACTTCCTGCCCAACTACGCGTGGTACATGGAAGAGCCGGTATGCGAGGCGCCGGCGGTCGCGCTCTACTACATCACGAAGCTGGCTCGCGAATCGGTTACGGTTTTGATTTCCGGTGAAGGAGGCGATGAAGCCTTTGCCGGGTATCAGACTTATCGAGGCGTCCAGTGGGTGGAGCGCCTGAAGAGAGCTCTTGGGCCGCTGAAGGGGCCGCTCTCGTCGGCCGCCCTCGGAGCCAACGGGCTTCTGAAGAATCCGCGCATTGCAAAGTACGCGCCGCTCTTCGGGCAATCATTCGAGGATTACTACTACAGCCGCAGTTCAGGGCCGGATTCCTTCTTTAACCGGAATGTGGGCACGCTCTACTCGAGCGATTTTGCCGGTATCAGCGATAAGTCGTTCGCCACCCGCCCCATGAAAGAAATCATGGCCAGCTCACGGGGTGTGGGGCTTGTGAACCGGATGCTCTATGTGGACACGAAGTCATCGCTTCCTGACGATTTGCTGCTCAAGGCAGACAAGATGACGATGGCGAACTCAATCGAGTTGCGCGTTCCATTTCTCGATCACAAGCTGCTGGAATTTGCCGCTTCGTTGCCGGAAAGCCTCAAGGTCCACGGGCTGACAACGAAATATATCGCCAAGCGCGCTCTTTCGAACCGCATTCCGGAGCCGATCCTGAAGCGCCGGAAGGCGGGATTCCCGGTACCGTTCGGCGCCTGGATGCGAAAAGAGCTCAAGCCGTTCGTTCATGAGGTGCTGCTGGATCGGACGACGATCGAGCGCGGGTACTTCAACACCGCTTCGGTCGAAAATCTGCTGCGGGCGAACGAAGAATCCGGCCGCTATTCCAAAGAAGTGCTGTCCCTGCTGACGCTGGAATTGTGGCACCGGGCTTTCCTGACCAGCAACACAGGAGTTAGTCCGGAACCTGTGGGCGTATAGACGGCGTCATTCAGGAACCTATGTGATTCGAACAACCATGCCAACCCCAGATATGTCATTGAAGACAGCAAAATACGTCATCATCTCTCCGGTCCGGGATGAAGAAGTCCACCTTTCCCGAACCATCGAGAGCGTAGTGCATCAGTCCGTGCGGCCGGTCGAATGGATCATTGTGAACGATGGATCCACGGACAGGACCGCCGAGATTGCCGACAACTATGCCCGCGAGCACGAATGGATCAGGGTTGTGCACCGGGATAATCGTGGCTTCCGCAAATCCGGCGGCGGCGTGGTGGATGCATTCAACGATGGCTATCGCAATCTGAAGACCCGAGACTGGGAATTTATCGTTAAGCTGGACGGCGATCTTTCCTTCGATTCTGAGTACTTCGAATCGTGTCTTCGCGCGTTTGCACAGGAGGAGAAGCTCGGCATCGCGGG
>DASZYN010000437.1:0-3845 GCA_035545435.1 Acidobacteriaceae bacterium
GCTCACCTGGATCGAAGCCAACGGACAGCCCTCGGTCCTGATCGAACGCGAGAACATGCCCATTGCCGTCGCCACCATCGACGCCTCGCCGCAGGGCATTCACCAAATTATGTGGATGATGAAGCCGGACAAACTCGCAGCCATCCGCAGTACGAACAAACCAGCGGTAGCGTGACCAATCTCACTATTGGAGCCGTCATGAGCAGCGTACAAGTCGAGCAGAAAAGTTATGAAATGCCCCCGCGCGACGGCATCAGTATCGCGCACTTTCTCACTGTGGCTGACATCGAGCGATCCGCCCGCTACTACGAAAAAGTCTTCGACGCCCGCATTCTGAGCATGGGGGACGGAAACGCGCCTGCCTACCTTCAGCTGGCGAATCTCTGGATGATTCTCAACGTTGGAGGCGGCCCCACCCCCGATAAGCCGACCGTCACCCTCAGCGTCCCTGACCCGAATCACATCAACAGCTTTATGAATTTCCGCGTTGCGGATATTCAGGCCTGCTATCAGCAATGGAAGAGTCGAGGCGCGGAGTTCATCACCGAGCCCATCCCCAAGTACGGCGAGATTCGCTGTTACATCCGCGACCCTGACGGATACATCATCGAAGTAGGGCAGAGCACCGATCTCACCTACGGCTGACACGCGACTCCAAAGAGCCGACTCCATCTGTGTCCCGCCAGTAGAATTGGCGGGATAGGGGAGGGCCCATGGCCGCCAGGAGCAAAGCGAACGAAGTCGACAAGTACATCGCCGGCTGTCCTAAAGAGGCGCAGGCCAACCTCGCGAAGATCAGAGCCGCGATCCAGGCGGCAGCCCTGGCGCCACCGAACGCACCGATTATTTCCAGTGGCCTGGTTACTCCTATCCCGGATTTGACTACGACGGGATGTTCGCCTGGTTCAGCTTCAAAAAGCCGCACATTCGGCTCCATGTGCGCCCGCCCGTGCTCCAGGACCACGCAAAGGAAGTGGTACCGTATCCCACCACAAAAGCAGTCGTCAATTTCCGCATGGACAACCCAATTCCGGTGACACTGACAAAGAAACTGGTGAAGGCAAGCGTGAAAGCCATGAAGGACAAGGCGAAGTAGGGTTCTCCTGGCCATCGGAGCAGTCACTTACGTGCACATCGGCAGGCCCAGGCGCACATTAAAGCCGGCGCCTTCCGATGGATCCCACAAAGTGCCGACATCCTCTCGCACATCCTTCAAGACCTGGGTTGATCAGAGATTCCTTACGCGTTTAGATGACATCCTTGCCCTTGAGGCCGACGCCCCTCTGCTGGCCGCATCCCCACCCCCTGTGACCCACACCACAGCCCCGCCACCCCTCCGCCCCCTACCCTGAAAACATCGCAGGAAGGGCCTGAGTGGGCGCCGTACTCGAACCACCCGTAGCGATCACCGCGGATGCCATCACCCCCCCGCGCCCGCCTTCCTCCGCTGACGCCGCCGCCGTTCCCGCCGCCAATCCCTGGATCGTGGCAATCTCCGTCATGCTGGCCACCTTCATGGAGGTCCTCGACACCTCCATCGCCTCGGTCGCCCTGCCTTATATATCCGGCACCCTCGCGGCCTCCAATTCCGAAGCCACCTGGGTCCTCACCAGCTACCTAATCGCCAACGCCGTCGTGCTGCCGGCAAGCAACTGGTTCTCGCTCCGCTTCGGACGCAAGCGCTTCCTTATTACCTGCGTCTGCCTTTTCACCGTCGCCTCCTTCTGGTGCGGAGCCGCGCCCTCCCTCGGCATGTTGCTCCTCGCCCGCGTCCTCCAGGGAGCCGGCGGCGGAGCGCTGCAGCCCCTCTCTCAGGCCATCCTGCTCGAAAGCTTTCCGCCAAAAAAGCGCGCCGCTGCGATGGCCCTGTTTGGCTTCGGCGTCGTCGTCGCCCCCGTCATCGGTCCAACGCTCGGTGGCTGGCTCACCGATTCCTTCAGCTGGCGCTACGCCTTCTACATCAACATCCCCATCGGTGTGCTGGCCGTCTTCATGATCAGCCGCTTCGTCCACGATCCGCCCTACATCCACCGCAGCAACGCCGGCGCGTTCGACAACCTCGGCTTCGGCCTCCTCTGCCTGTGGAGCGGATCCCTGCAGATCATTCTCGACAAAGGCCAGGAGGTCGACTGGTTCAGCGCCCCGTGGTTGCGCTGGGCCACTGCGATCCTCATCGTTTCGCTGATCTGGTTCATCCGCCACGAATGGACGACCAAAAATCCCCTCGTCGACCTGCGCATCCTCGCGCAGAACCGCAACTTCCTCGTCGGCTGCATGCTCATCTTCATGCTCGGCTTCGCGATCTACATCACCATCGCCATGATGCCGCTCTTCTATCAGGAAGTCCTCGGCTACACGGCGCTCACCGCCGGCCTTGTCGTCGCGCCGCGCGGGCTTGGATCCATGCTCGGCTTGCCCCTGATGGGCTTCATCAGCCACAGGATCGACAACCGCTGGCTCATCACCATCGGATTCACCGGCTTCGGCCTCCTCTCCATCTGGTTCTCGCTCATTAACACCGGCATCGGCCCTACCACGATGCTGATCCCTATCGTGCTCACCGGATTTGCCCTCAGCTTCGTCTTCGTCCCCATCGGCAACATGGCCACCGTCACCCTCAGCAACGAACAAATGGGCAACGCCACCGGCATCTTCAATCTGCTGCGCAATATCGGTGGCTCCATCGGCATCTCGCTCGCATCGACCATGCTCATCCGCCGCATGGCTTTCCACCAAAGCCACATCTCCGGCACTCTGCCGCTCACGGGTGTCTGGTTTCAGCAGCACATGGCCGCCATGGCGGCGTACTTCGCGCACCAGCTCGGCCCCGCTCAGGGTCAACCCGCCGCCCTGGCCGCGATGTACATGCAGCTGGAGCGCCAGGCGCTGCTCTGGGGCTTTGTCGATGTCTTCCGCTGGACCGCTCTGGTCTGCTTCGCCGCAGGTCTGGCCGTGTGGTCCTTCCGCCGCATTAGCCACGGCGACGACGGCAGCGTGAAAGTGCACTGAGCCTTCACGCTTAAGCAAAAAGCCCGCGCAGAGCGGGCTTTCCAACTCAAATGAAGTTCCGGACTACGACCTTCGATGTTCTTCCAGCCGCACAATCCGCTGTCCGTGATCGGAGATCATGCCCAGCAAATCCTTCACATCCCGGTTCCAGATGTCCATCATCTGGTCGATTCGTTGTTCAACGCGGTCGATACGCCCATCCAGGCGATGCAGCCCACTCCGATTCAGCAGAATCCCGATCAGCGCCAGGATCGAAGGTGCCGCAATGACAACCCAAAGCTGGAGCTGAGACATGGCCACGGTTTGATTCTAAGCCCTACCCGTCGGGCACTCGCTCAAAAGCAAACCCCCGCACCAAACCTCCGTACCGTTACGCCCGATCCCGCAGCTCCCGCCACAACCCCGCAAGCACCTCCACCCCCAGCTCCTCCGCGCGCGCCCCCGCACTCACCCCACACTTCTCCATCGCCGCCGCCACCCGTCCCGCCTCGAATCCCGCATTGCGCAGATTCTTCCCCAGCATCTTCCGCTTCTGCGCGAAGCAGCTCCGCACAAACTGCAAAAAAGCCTCCGCCTCCACCCCCAGTTCTCCAAACCGAGGCCCCATCGTCATCCGCACCACCGTCGAGTGCACCTGCGGCGGAGGAGAAAACGCCCCCGGCGGAAGCGTCATCAGCTTCTCCACCCGCGCGTACATTTGCGCTGTCACCGTGAGCACGCCATAATCCCGCGTTCCGGGCACAGCCGCCAACCGATCCGCCACCTCGCGCTGCACCATCACCACCGCACGCTCCACATCCTCCGCATACCGAAACAGCCGCAGCAGAATCTCCGAC
>DASZYN010000438.1:0-3223 GCA_035545435.1 Acidobacteriaceae bacterium
ATTGCCCATCGAACTCAGCATCGTCATGCCCTGTCTCAACGAAGCTGAGACTCTGGCTTCCTGCATTTGCAAGGCGAAAGACTATCTGGAGAGGTCGGGCGTTGCCGGCGAGATCGTTATCGGCGATAACGGATCCACGGACGGTTCCCAGGCCATCGCTCTCCGCAACGGCGCCCGGGTCGTCAGCATTCCGCTCAAAGGCTACGGTGCCGCGCTTTACGGCGCCTCGCTGGCTGCTCGAGGTCCGTACATCGTCATGGCCGACTCCGATGACAGCTATGACTTCTCCAATCTGGATCCATTTCTGACCAAATTGCGCGAGGGCTACGACCTTGTGATGGGAAACCGCTTCAAAGGCGGCATCCGGGCGGGGGCCATGCCGTGGAAGAACCGGTACATCGGAAACCCTATCCTCAGCGCGATCGGCAGGGTTTTCTTCCACTGTCCGGCAGACGATTTTCATTGCGGCATTCGCGGCTATTCCAGGGATGCGTTCCTGCGCATGGATCTCCACACGACGGGGATGGAGTTTGCCTCCGAAATGGTGATCAAAGCCACCATGATGCGCATGAAGATCTGCGAAGTGCCGACCACTCTCAGCCCCGATGGCCGCTCCCGCCCGCCGCATCTTCGCCCCTATCGCGATGGATGGCGGCACCTGCGCTTCATGCTTCTGTTCAGTCCGAACTGGCTGTTCCTGTATCCGGGGCTGATCCTCGTGCTCATCGGACTGGCTGGAACCGTGTTCCTCTCGTTCGGCCAGATCCATATTCGTCACCTGCGCTTCAGTATCGACACCCTGATTTACTGCGCGTTCATGATCATTACGGGCTTCCAGTCGGTGCTGTTTGCGGTGCTTTCGCGCGTCTACGCGATTCAGGAGCGGCTGTACCCGCCCGGACGCCTTTACAACCGGCTCTTTCGACACATTGACCTCGAACGCGGCCTCATCGCGGGCATTCTTCTGGTTCTGGGCGGCCTCGGGGCGGCCGCGTATGCGGTGCTGGAGTGGCGACGTCACAGCTTTGGACCATTGAATATCGAGCACATCTCGAGGATTGTGATCCCCTCCGGTTTATCGATCACGCTTGGCATGGAGGCGATCCTGTTCAGCTTCTTCCTCAGCACGCTCGGTATGAACGTCCGGCAACACTCCAGCGTGCCCGCCGCTGAGTATGCCGATTCTGAAGTTCAGGCCATCTCCTGATCCCTTCGAATCCCGAGTTTTTCGCGCTAAATTCATCATCCGTCCGTCGCAGTACCATAGAACCGATCCGTTAAACTGCATCGAGGCGAGCTTCGGCTGCCGGCTGAATGTTATGCGGAAACCATCCCAGCGCGCGCAAAGTCTCTTCTTCAGCCGCGACGAATCATGGCTTGGCTTCAATCGCCGTGTGCTGGAAGAGGCTCAGGACTCGTCCAACCCTCTCCTCGAGCGCGTCAAATTCCTCGCCATCACCGCCAGCAACCTCGACGAGTTCTTCGAAATTCGCATCGCCGGTGTCCTGCAGCGCATTGAGGATGGCTACAACGAAGCTTTGCCCGACGGCGCCACCCTGCGCGAGTCACTCGACGCCATCAAGGCGGAAACCCAGCGCTTCGTCGCCGACCAGTACCGCTGCTGGAACGATCAGCTGCTGCCTGCGCTCCGTGCCGAGCGCATCCGCGTGCTCTCCTGGGAGGAGATGGATGAGGACGCCCATCAGTTCGCTACGGACTACTACCAGCGAGAAGTCGATCCGCTGCTCACCCCCATCACCATCGATCCTTCCCACCCATTTCCGCGCGTTCTGAATAAGGCCATGTGCCTGGCGCTGCTGCTGCGCCGCAAGCGCCGCGGCACGGCCGGCCCGGTGCTTGGCGTCCTCACGGTTCCCCGCGCGCTGCCGCGTTTCGTCCGCATCCCAACCGCCGATACGTCCGAACACTACGTCTTTCTCGCCGACCTTATCGAGCGCAATGCCGGCGGCATGTACCGCGGTTACGAAATCCTTTCCCGCGCCGCCTTCCGCGTCACCCGCAACAGCAATCTTTACTTCCAGGAAGAAGAAGCGCGCTCGCTGCTCGAAACCGTCCGCGCGGAACTCCACAATCGGCGCAAAGGCGATGCCGTCCGCCTCGAAATCGACAGCCAGGCCGACCCGGAAATCGTCGATCGCCTCCGCACCAACTTTGAGCTCGACGAGTCTCTCGTCTACCACAGCGACGGTCCGGTGAATCTCTCGCGCATCATGACCCTCTACGGCTCATCCTCGCGCGCCGACCTCAAGTTTCAGCCCTTCGTTCCGCATGAGCTGCGCCTCAACCGCAAATCCGTCGATCTGTTCGACGAGCTCCGCCACCGCGACATTCTCCTGCACCATCCCTACGACTCTTACGACGGCGTGGTCGGCTTCATTGAAGCCGGAGCGCGCGATCCCAACGTCGTCTCGATGAAGCAGACGCTCTACCGCACCAGCGCCGACTCGCCCATTTTTCAGGCGCTCACCGAAGCCGCGCAAACCAAGGAAGTCACCGCCGTCGTCGAACTGATGGCGCGTTTTGACGAGGCCTCCAACATTCGCTGGGCGCGCGAACTGGAAGATTCCGGCGTCCAGGTTTTTCATGGCATCGTCGGCCTCAAGACCCATTGCAAGCTCGCTCTTCAGGTCCGCCGCGACCCTGATGGCATCGTTCGCCGCTATGCCCACCTCGGCACCGGCAACTACAATCCCGACACTGCGCGCTTCTACACCGATCTCAGCCTGCTCACCGCCGACCCCGAGATCACCGCTGCGGTCCACAGCGTCTTCAACTACCTCACCGCGCACTCCGAGTCGGACGACTATCGCCCGCTCCTTGTTGCGCCGCTCACGCTGGCCGAGAGCTTCATTCGCCTCATCCATCGCGAAGCCGAACATGCTGCTGCCGGCAAACCCGCACGCATCATCGCGAAGATGAACTCTCTCCTCGAGCAGAGCATCGTCGAGGCCCTGTACGCCGCTTCGCACGCAGGAGTTCAGGTCGATCTCATCGTGCGCGGTATTTGCTCGCTCCGGCCCGGCATCAAGGGCCTCAGCGAGAACATCCGGGTCCGCTCCATCGTTGGCCGCTTCCTAGAACACAGCCGCCTCTTCTACTTCTTCAACGACGGCGACGAGGAATACTACTGCGGCAGCGCTGACTGGATGCCGCGCAACCTCTTCGAGCGCTGCGAAGTTATCTACCCCATCCGCGATCCGCA
>DASZYN010000439.1:0-1606 GCA_035545435.1 Acidobacteriaceae bacterium
CGTGGATCAGCCAGCCTTTGCTTTCCAGCATGTCGTAGAACTGGGTTCCGGGAGCAAAGTGCGGCCAGACGCTGAGCAGAGTCCTGACATTTTCCGCGTGCAGATCGCGATTCATGGCGGCAGGATCCGGCCAGCGCTTCGGGTCGAGGTCCATTTCACCTTGTTTCGTCATGTTCAGGAAATCCACAACAACGACGTCCAGCGGTAATTTCCTGTCGCGGTACCCTTTCGCCAGATCGAGGATCTGTTCCTGCGTTGGATAAATCGCCTTGCTCTGGATGTATCCGTATACCGCTCGCGGCAGGAGGTGGGTAACTCCGGACAGCAGCCGGTAGCCCCCGTAGATTTCATCAGTGGTCTTTCCGGCAATGACAAAATACGATACGCGGTCACCGACCTCGGAAGACCATACATTGCGGCCGTTAAACCCGAGATCCACAGTGGTCTTCGATGGGTTGTCCCAGATCAAGCCGTAGCCGCGGGTTGAGACCATGAAGGGGACGCAGACATTCTCACCGCCAATATCCCCGTAGTCGTGCCAGCAGCGGACCTGGCGATCGCGAAGATCCATCCAGCCCTTCTGTTGTTGTCCGAGTCCGTAATAATGCTCGTCGGAGGGGGAATCGAAGACCGCCATCACGCGATGTCCCTTGTCCTCAGGGTGAGCGGCGGCAACGTCGGCAGCTTCGGGCGTCATCATCCAGCTGCGCATATGCAGGAGCATCCTCCCGTCGGCGGCCGTGATCAGGATTGCGTCTTGATGGGGACCGAATCCACCGCTTCCGGGAAAGTACTGCTCTCGCAATTCACGGTTGAGAGGATCGAGAGGCATGGGTGCAGGCAGCTTATCCTCCGGCAGATTGCCTGGGCCTATCCGCACAACCATTTGCGACGACCGAAAGACGTCATCTCCATCGGCGTCCCGCTCATGCATCCATCCCTCAGCCGAAGGCGTCGCGGTGATCCCGTACCCAGGGTCCGAGGTCGCGACCTTCGTATCGCTGCTCATCGTCACCCGCACAATGTTGGGAGCATACGGCACGAGCGAGATCACTCGTCCTTCGCGCTCGAGCACCAGGCGCTCGGAGCTCTCCTGCGCGGCCATCGAAGACGAAAGCAGCGCGGCACCAGCAAGAATCGAAAGAACAAGACAGGGATTGAAAACGCATTTGTTCATGCCACGACCTTTGCTGTAAGTTTTCACTTTTGGTTGGCTGCCTTGTTAGTGGTCGCCGTGCCCACGGAGCTTTATCCTGGCAGAGGGGGGGTATCTCCGGCGCGGGGCCGCCCTAACAGGACGATAGCGCCGGCACGTGGCAGTGAAAAGAGGGGGGAGACAGCTTCATCTCCCCTCACGGAGGCACTTGGGTCAGAAGCTCGCGCGCAGGTGGAATTGCATGCTGCGAGCAGGTAACTGGCTGGTCGATTTTCCGAACGTGCTGTTCGTCATGCTGCCATCCACTCCACCGAGATTCGACCGGTTGAACAGGTTGATCACTTCACCTTTTCCCTCGACTTTCATCTTTTCGCCGAAGAACCATGGGAAGGTGAAGTATTTCTCGAACGACAAGTCGAAGTCCTTGTACCCAGGAGAGTCGTAGGTGTT
>DASZYN010000440.1:0-13161 GCA_035545435.1 Acidobacteriaceae bacterium
TCTGTCGTCCGCTGGGATCTGGTGGACCTGGTCGGGATCGAACCGACGACCTCTTCCATGCCATGGAAGCGCGCTCCCAGCTGCGCCACAGGCCCACGTGAAGGACTATCCTATTTTCATGGAGCAGGAACGATTCGTCAATGAAATGCAGGCTCCGGTTGGTGCACGGTGTCGGGTGCGCGCCGGTGGCTTGAAGGGTCTCTGGCAACCGCGCGGTCTGAGGATGCATCGTCCTGGTCATATGTTTTTCCCTCGCGTGTCCCTGGCGCTGCTCGCAGCGGCGTTGCCCCTTTCGATTTTTGCCCAAGGTCAGGCCCCGGCGGCGGATCCGCCCATTTCCGTCGGCGGCACCCTACGGCCAGCTCTGGCGCAGGTGAGTCAAACGCTGAACAGCATCAGCATCAAGCACTGGAAGGCGCCGGGAGACGTGAAGTCAGCCGTCGATCAGGACGTGGCCTCGATCCGACGAGACCTGGATGGAACCCTGGCCAATCTGGTCCAGCAGGCGGATGCCGCACCGGGTTCGATTCCCGCGGCGTTCGCCGTGTACCGGAACGTCGATGCGCTGTATGACACGCTGCTGCGCGTGGTGCTGACGGCGAACTTATCCGCTTCCGACACAGAAACGAATGCGCTGCAGGCGGCGCTCAGCACGCTTGAGAGCGCGCGATCGCAAATCGGCGAATCGATTTTGAATGCCTCGCAGACGCAACAGTCGGAACTGATCCGGATCCGGACTGCCCTGGCACACGCGGCAACGGTCGAGCGCGCTCCGGTCAAGACCACGGTCGTCGACGACGGTCCTGCGGAGACGGCGAAGCACAAACACAGCTCCAAAAAGCCCAGTTCCAAACCGAACCCGCAGTAACCCGCCTGGAATCAGATCAAAATCCCCTGGGAACCTTGCGCCTCCGTTCCGTGTCTAACGGAACAGAGTGAGCGAGGTACGGAACCCAGGCCCGGCCCGCATAACCGGCGTGCCGGGTTCCGGGACACTCTTCCGGGAGCCAGCAGTTCCTGCTAGGCTGAAGGGAGTTTTTGATGCAGGCGGGTACGGCAGTGGGCAATCTGGCAGGGGTCATCGGAGTTCGTCCCGAAGAAGCTGCGGTGGTGGAGCAGCTGAAAGCGGGCTCCGAGGAAGCGTTTGCCTGGCTGATCTCGCGGTACCAGCAGCCCCTGTACAGCCTCATCTATCGCGTCCTTCCGAATCCTGGCGACGCAGCGGACATCACTCAGGAAGTCTTCGTCAAAGTTTTTCGCGGCATCGGCCATTTCCATGGCGAAGCCAGTCTGCGGACGTGGATCTACCGCATCGCGCT
The DNA here is from genome assembly GCA_035545435.1 of Acidobacteriaceae bacterium. GTDB lineage: Bacteria > Acidobacteriota > Terriglobia > Terriglobales > Acidobacteriaceae > Palsa-343. The sequence goes on from DASZYN010000440.1 coordinate 1,320, forward strand.
GCATGAAGCGCTGAACCAGCGGCGATGGTGGTCGCGGCATCAGCGGCAGCAGGTGACGATTGAACCGGAGAACGACGATCAGTACTCGTCAGCCGGGGAAGTGCTGGTCGATCCACATGAATCGCCGTTCGACGCTGCGGCCCACGCCGAGGTTGCGGCGCGGGTGGAGGCGGCGCTGCGCGAGGTGCCGGAGCCCTTCCGAACGGTGGTGGTATTGCGCGACATCGAAGGCTTCGGATACGAAGAGATTGCAGAGATTCTGAACGCGAACCTTGGGACCGTAAAGTCGCGACTGATGCGCGGCCGGGCCCACCTGAAGAACCTGTTGGCGCCTTACATGGAAGCCGCTCGTCAAAAATCGCCGCGGTCGTCGCCAGCACCACGCGCCTGCTCCATGGAGGAGGCCGTATGAATTCGTGCAGAAGCATTCGATCGCAGTTCTCCGACTACCTGGACGGAAATCTGACCGGGGTGGCCATGCAGTCAGTCGCCGGACACCTGCGCACGTGCGGCAAGTGCTCCGGGGAGTTCGAGCAGTGGCGGGGGGTGCAGCGGTCGCTGTCCAGGCTGGGTCCGGCGCGGCCACCTGCCGATCTGGCGCTGCGGCTGCGCGTAGCGTTGTCGCAGGAGCTGGCGAAGACGCCGCGGAATGCGCTGGCCAGCTGGAAAGTACGCTGGCAGAATACGGTCGCTCCCTTCCTGCTGCATGCTTCGGCGGGACTGGCAACCTCGATCGTGCTGGTTGGCACGATGGCATTCCTGATCGGTGCGTTTGCCGCTCAGCCGGCATCGGCACGTGACGAGCCTTTGGGCATGGCGACCGGGCCGCGCTTCCTCTACTCGACGGTGGAAGGGAATGCGGGAACGGTTTCGGGCAAAGGCGCTCCGGTAACGGTTGAGGTGTATGTCGACCGGCAGGGCCGGGTCTACGACTACGACATCGTGTCGGGACCGAGCGATGCAGGCACCCGGGCGGAACTGGAGACGCTGCTGCTCTCGAGCAAGTTCGAGCCGGCGCAGTGGTTTGGCCAGCCTGTGCGCGGGGTGGCAGTGCTGTCGTTTGCCGGCGTGTCGGTCCAGGGCTAGGTCCGCTGCCAGCTGAGGTCCGGTTAGCTAAGAACCGGTCAGCGAAAAAGCTGTCAGCGAAAGACAGTCTTGCGGGTTGGGCGGTTTGGCGCGGACATCGGATGTTTTATAAAAACAAGAAGGGCTGCCTCCGTGGCGGCCCTTCTCGTTTCTGACTCCCTGCTATCGGAATCGCAGGTTGAGTGCCCGTTGAGAACGCCTCGGTGCCGAGGGTGCGTGCCGGGGAAACGGTTCTGGTCGCCTGAGATCCTGTCGAAGGGGGAGCTGAGTGCGACCGGGCTGCCGGTGCGTCGTGGGAGTTAGTCTTCGTCGCCGAGAAGGTTGCTGATGCGGATGATCGTGTCGATCTGATCGGCCGTCAGGCGCGAGAGCAGATGACGTCGGATGGAGTCGGCATGGGCCGGGCGCGCGGCATCGAGTTTCTCCCGGCCCGCCTGGGTGAGGACAACGAGAACGCCCTGTCCGTTTCCCGTAGCTGCGCCCGGCTGACGCTCGATGAGGGCGCGTTCCTGCATGCGCGTGAGGTGGTGGGAGAGGCGGCTTTTGTCCCATCCCAGGCTGCGGCCGAGTTCCTGCTGACGCATCTGGCCCTGGCCGAAGGCGGCGAGGCGGGAGAGCACGGCAAAGTCGGGGCCGGAGATTCCGCTGGCCAGGGCGATGTCGCGGTCGACACGGGCGAGCACGTCTTCGCCCATCATGCGGAAGGCGTACCAAATACGCAGCTCGCGCGGGGAGAGAGGTTTCGGGGTCATGCTGGTTCCGAGGTTAGCGGATTGTGGTTGACATGACAACCTATATTCTGTAGCGTGGTTGATATGTCAACCATAATCGACAGCTTGTCCAGGATTCGGGGTCATCGCGACCGGCAGGAGGAACTGCATGCGTTCCTTTGGGAAGCGGGGAATGAAGCGGATTTGTTGCGGCCGGATGGAGTGGCGGAGCGGCTGCGGATCCTCGATGCGCTGGATTCCGTAATGGGCGACGCCATCGGATGGACGGCCGGTTCCGCTTTCGGGATCGAAGTCCATTTGGCGGCACGTCTGCGAAAGGTCCGGAGGCAGCTGGAGTGGGCCAACGAAGAGATCTTCGATGAGTTGCGCGGGGAGATCGTGCGCGAAGGCCATTCGCGCAGGTTGTGGCAGATGCTTCGGGGTGGGGAAGGCGGGGAGGAACCGCAGGGTCTGCGCTTCGATGTTCGTGACGAGATCGCGAGCGGCGTGCTGCGGCTGGGCGAGCCTGGCGAGCCCGAACGGGAGCGTTCGTGCGAAATGATGGCGTATCAGCCCACGCCGGTACGGCATGTTCTGGACCTGATCGCGACAAGCAGACTTGCTCACGAAGATGTCCTGGTCGATCTGGGATCGGGATTGGGCCATGTGCCGCTGCTGGTCTCGATCCTGGCCGGGATTCGAACGCTGGGCGTGGAACTCGAGCCGGCCTACGTCGCCTGTGCGCGGGAATGCGCTGCGAGCCTGGGAATCGGGCGGGCGCGGTTCATCGCGGAAGATGCGCGCGCGGCCGATCTGGCGAGCGGAACGGTGTACTACCTGTACACGCCGTTCAGAGGGACGATTCTGGAGGAGGTTTTGTGCAGGCTGCGCAGGGAAAGCGCGAAGAGGCAGATTCGGATTTGTTCCCTTGGGCCGTGCACCCGTGAACTGGAGGCGGAGCCGTGGCTGGAGCTGAGGGCGCCAGCAGAGGCCGGGCGGATTACGCTCTTTGTCTCTCGATGATCGGTTGAGGTCGATTCAAAACGGTTTCCGGACCGAAATGGGCATGCGCCACAATCTGTGGTACCCAGGTGGAGTCCCGGCCCGAGGATTGGTACCGACATTCCACATGGATCAGGGGTATCCTGCGAGCTATGGTGCGGATGACGGTGCTGGCCAGCGGGTCGAAGGGGAACAGCACGATTATCTCCAGCGCGACGACGCGCATCCTGGTGGATGCGGGACTGAGCTGCCGGGAGCTGATGAAGCGGATGCGGGCGGCGGGGGAAGAGCCGGCAGCGCTCGACGCGATCCTGATTACGCATGAGCACCAGGACCATGTGCAGGGGATGGCGGTGACGGCACGCAAGCTGGGGATCCCGGTGTATCTGACGGAGCCGACGCACCGGGCGTGGGTGCGGTGGATGACACCGCAGAAGCGAATCACCTACGCGGAGTGGCTTGAGCAGCGAAAAGCCAGCGTTCAGCGTTCAGCGAGCAGCGTTCAGGAAGATGGCGATCGGCGTTCCGCGATCGGCGTTCGGGAAGACGGCGATCAGCATTCAACCGCCAGCGCGCGGTGTTCGGCGGATATAGCGACCGAGCCGGATGCGGAGGAGCGAGCGGCTGCTGAGGAAGCGATTGCCGAGGCCGAAAGGGAGCCGAAGAAGGATCCGACAGCGTTGCCGGCTGTGGAGTATTTCCGCGCAGGGAGCGGATTTCGGATCGGGGACATTGCGGTGACGCCGTTTACCATCCCGCACGATGCGGCTGATCCTGTTGGGTTTGTCTTTGAGGCTGACGGGGTACGTCTGGCCATTGCGACCGACCTGGGGTATATGCCATCTAACGTGTCAGTGCAGCTGCGAGGCTGCGACGTGCTGATGCTGGAGTCGAACCACGACGTCGATATGCTGCGGGATGGGCCGTATCCCTGGTCGGTGAAGCAGCGAGTGATGTCGCGGGTAGGGCACTTATCCAACGATGCGGCAGCAGAGTTTCTGGCGAAGGGCTACGACGGGGGCGCGGCGTATGTGGTGCTGGCGCATTTGTCGGAGAACAATAACATGCCGGAGCTGGCGCGAATCAGCGCGGAACGGGCCCTGTGCGACCGGATGAGCCTGTTGGCCAATCACTTGATATTGGCAGAGCAGGATCGGCCGCTGGAAGCTATTGTCCTGTAACTGGACAGGTTTATACTGGAACAGAGCCGCCCCTTCGTTGGATTCTCACCTCAGGGCTGTCGGCCGGGCGTTGACGGGGTGAGGGGAAAATGAGGACCTGAACGATGAGTAACTGCACCGATTCGGTCGTTGGGGACATATTGTCGAGCTGGCGTTACGACATTTCGGGGATCACCCCCGAGATGCGCGTGGATTACGAGGAACATCTGGAGACGTGTGCGTTCTGCCATGCGCGGCAGAGGCTGCACCGGACCATTGATGTAGTTCTTATCACGCTAAGCACGGTCTGCATTTTGGCGTTCCTGCTGGCTCTGGCGGTGATCCACCATGTCGAGCCGCTGCGGAGTTTTGCGGTCACCATGCATCTGGAGCACGGGGCGGTCGTGGTGACGCTGCAAGCCGCGGCGATCCTGGGGCTGCTGGCATCGCTGGCGGCATGGATTCTGGTGGCAATTGCGACACCGGCGCCGGGATATCTGACCGGTGTGGCGATGGAGCAGGCGCGGGTGCTGCAGGACCGTATCCCGGAGGAGCTGCGCAGCCGGCTGCGGGCATAACGAATTTCGAGGTTGGAAGAGGGGGTCCCGGGAATCCGGGACCCCCTTTGACTTTGGGGCCGGTGTGTCCCGAAAGGGGACGCTTTCCTGTTTCGGGGAAACTGGACCCTACGTCTGGCGGATCGTGATTTTCATCACATCCACATGCAGAGAGGCTTTGTCACGATGGCAGTGTTCCTGAGGTTAGGTGGTGGAGGGGCTGGCCATGGTGATCTCGATCGATGCGGTTCGTTATTACGGGAAGCTGGAGGCGACGGGCGGCGGGCGGATTCAGGTTGCCGATGGCATTGCTGAAGGCATGAAGAAGCAGGCGCCTGGGGTGCTGGCGCCGGCACGGGGGATGATGTTCGGCCTGCTGTTGGGCGGCGCTCTCTGGGTAGGGCTGGTGGCGGCGGTGCGCGGCGTAATGATGATGTTGCGTTAGGGCGCTCAGCTCGGGTTGAGGTGTGGAACTGGAAGGGACGCCGGTTGATTGGCGCCCCTTTTTATTGCGATGGGCTGCCAGATTCTGGTGGTTGGGCGATCAGCGGCGCGCCTCGCCAGAGCGTTCCGGCGAGGGAGTGATCGCAGGCCCCTGCTCATCTTTAGCCTCGACAACGGAGTCGTCGGCAGTGGGACGGCCGTTGCAATCGCTTTTTGCGCCCAGGGAGTTTTTGCTGCCGGCGGGCGCGGAGGGATCGATTGGGGTCGAACAGGTGTCGGCAGCTGGGCGATCAGCCTGATCTATGGGGCGCGTGGAAACTGGAGTCATCGGAAATCCTCCCTGGGTTTTGTGACGATCAGCAAGAAGTTAAGATGCGAGAATCGCGACCGCGCAGCCGGAGGCATGCGGGCGATGGCAGGTTCATGACCCGAGAATTTGGTTTGTTATACTTGCAAAGGTCGTTCGACTCCGGCAAGCCAACACGGCGGGCTGGAGCCCGGTAAGGCGAGCGCTGCAATTTCGATCGCCTGCTCCCCGGACGGCTCCTATCCGTGAAGGGTCCCTCCCGCGGCCAGGTAGCTCAGTGGTAGAGCGCGGCCCTGAAAAGGCCGGCGTCGGCGGTTCGATCCCGTCCCTGGCCACCACTCATCATCCAAGTACGTCGATCCGCTGTCTTCAGCGGGAAGCTGCGGCTCTTGCAAGCAAGAGCGGCGGATCACGAAGGATCCGCCGCCCGAATTCCGGAGCTTCAGGAACTAGTCGCCGGCTACCAGAACTCCTTCCTCGGTCCGGGTCCTTGCGGCTGCTCCGCTCTTTTCGTAAGAGTGGCCGGTGATGAGGCCGATGACGAACAGTCCCAATACAGCGGCGCCCGTGGCGAAGAGAATGTCCCCGGGCACGCGCATCCAGCGCAGGAACTGCATGGAGGGTGTCTGCAGGAACTCAGCGGAGCGGGCGTACCACGTCCCCCACTCGATGGAGGCGATGGCCTGCAGAATCCCGATGGGCAGCATGCTGAGTACGACCATGAACGTGAGGCCAATATTGATGGTCCAGAAGGCCAGCTTCAATGGGCGCTCCTTCCACTGCAGCCCGGGCTTGATGGCGCGGAGACAGAAGAGGGTGAGGCCGAGGCCCAGCATGCCGTAGACGCCGAACAGAGCCGTGTGACCATGAACCGGCGTCAGGTTGAGTCCCTGCATGTAATAGAGCGCAACGGGCGGATTGATGAGGAAGCCGAAGAATCCTGCGCCCACCATATTCCAGAAAGCAACGGCAACGAAGAAGTAGATCGGCCATTTGTAGTTGGCGACCCAGGGCGCGTTGGTGGTGCCGCGCGCCAGGCGAATGTTCTCCCACGCCTCGTAGCCGACCAGCGTTAGCGGGACGACTTCGAGCGCGCTGAATACCGCGCCGAGAGCGATGACGGCGGGGGTCGATCCGGCGAAGTAAAGATGGTGGAAGGTGCCGATGATGCCTCCGGACAGGAAGATCGTGGTGGAGAAGAGGACGGCACGCGTGGCGGAACGAATCTCCAGCAGGTTGAGGCGGGTAAAGAGGAAGGCAATCACCACGGTGGCGAATACTTCGAAGAAGCCTTCAACCCAGAGGTGAACGACCCACCAACGCCAGTACTCTGCGGTGACGAGCTGGCTGCGTTGGCCATACATCAGACCGGCGGCATAGAAAAGCGGGATCGCGATGGAGGAGATCAGGAAGAGGACCATCAGCGGACGGCTCTCGCTCTTGCGAGTAAGCGCCGGTTTGAGCGAGCGCACCATCAGGAAGAGCCAGAGGACCAATCCGACGAAAAGCAGGATTTGCCAGAGGCGGCCGAGGTCGACGTATTCGTAACCCTGGCTGCCCAGCCAGAACCACAGGTTGCCGAGCTTTTGCTGGATGCCCATCCATTCGCCGGCGAGCGATCCGGCGACGACGAGGATGAGGGCGCCGAAGAGGATATTGACGCCAAGGCGCTGGCCCTTCGGCTCGTGTCCACTGACAGCGGGTCCGACATAGAGGCCGGTGGCAAGCCAGGAGGTGGCGATCCAGAAAATGGCGAGTTGCAGATGCCAGGTGCGGGTGACGGCGTAGGGCAGAATCTTGTCGAGCGGAATGCCGTAGAAGCCGCCGCCTTCAACACCGTAATGCGCGGTGAGGACGCCCATAAGGATTTGAACGCCCCACAACGCAACGACTACGAAGAAATATTTCATCGTCGCGCGCTGACTGGGGGTGGGGGTCACGCTAAGAAACGGGTCTTTGGCGGGGAATGCGGGATGGAAGTCGGGCTTCTCGCGCGAGGCGTACCACCAGACGAGGGCGCCAATGCCGGCGAGAAGAAAGACGAAGCTGAGGATGCTCCAGAGAATGGCCGAGGAAGGCGGCACATTGCCGACGGGCGCTTCGTGGGGCCAGTTATTGGTGTAGGTGGTGGAGGAGCCGGGGCGGTTGGTGTGCGCGGCCCAGGAAGTCCACCAGAAAAAGTCAGCCATCTTCTGCAACTTCACGCGATCGGTGAGGGCTCCGGCAGGAATGGCGTACTCGGGACGGCCGGTGCTAAAGACGTTGGCGTAGTAAGCGGAGAGGTAGCGGAATGCTTCTGCCTGATCCGTGCCGATGACGATCCGCCGGGCCACGGGGTCGTAGGTGTTGGTCCGCATCACGCGCAGGAGGCGAGCCTTGAGTATCGCCTGCTGGTCGAGGCTGGCGGCGGGATAGCTTGCCGCACCTGCCTGCCGGGCCCAGAGATCGAGGAGGAAGAGGCTCTCGCGATGGAGCCAGTCGGCGGACCAGTCGGGGGCGACGTAGGCGCCGTGGCCCCAGACGGTGCCGATCTCCTGGCCGCCAATGGACTGCCAAATGTTCTGACCATCGGTGATGGAGGAGCCGGTGAAGAGCAACTGTCCGTCCGTGGTGTAGACATCGGGGATCGGCGGAGCCTGACTGATCATTTTGCGGCCGACACCGCCAAGAACAGCAAAGGATCCAAGAATGACGATGGCCAGAGCCACCCAATAGCGCTTATAGGACATGATTGCCTCTTTGCAGACTGCCGATTTCTGTGGTGCTCATCCTGAAGCCACAGTAGCGGCGGAGGGATGGACAATGCAGGGACTTAAGTCACAGGCCGGAACGGAATCTCATCGAGCGATCCGCTGTGGGGAGCCGGGGACTTTGCTCATACTCAGGGAAAACTGCCTGGTCGAACGTGATGAACGTCACACAGCCGGTTCCTGGTACGGGAGCAGCTGCAGGATTTCGGAATGAGGGTTCAGGCGGCGGCAACGGCTGGTTTGCGGTCATCGGCGAAGATGCTCGGCTCCAGTGCGAACGTCAGGACCAGCTGCAGCGCGAACAGGAGCACCGCTCCCAGTTCCAGGCATCCGGAATACGGCAGCAGCTTCCACGCGAAGGACCCCAGGCCCTCGTAGGCGAGCGGCTCCATGCTCACGCGCAGCGTGCAACCTGCAGCCAGCAGCAGGAGGGTCGCAAACATCAGGCCCGGACTTCTGATCCCGCGCACACCGGCGAAGTGGGGAAGAATGCGCGGTCCTACCGTCATCACCATCATGGCGGCAAATCCTACCGTCAGGGCATGACGCGAGCCACCCCAGATGCCGCCGTGCACGTCGGCCAGCGCGGCCCAGATGCCCAGCAGCGATGCCGCAATCGACCACGCATAAGCGAGGCGCAGGAATACGGGGAAGCTCGGATGAATCCCGATCGTCTTCGCCGGGCGCTCCGATTTCGAGAAGACTCGTAATGCGATCGCAGCCAGAACGGCGGCAACCGCCAGAAGCAGCGCGGCCGGAACAGCTTTTCCGGCCATGCCGAAGGCGACGCCCAGCACATCGCAGGCAACGGCGATCTGCAGCAGACGACTGCGCACCGCTCCCACACCGAGGAATGTCGAGAGCCAGCGTGCCGAGAAGCCCCACACCAGGGGGGCAAGAAATCCCCAACCCAGCAGCACCAGATAGCGCTGATCGAATCCGTGTGCCAGTGCCGGGCCCGCGTCCTCGATGGCCAGACGCACCCCCATTGCAAAATTGACGACGATCGCCAACAACAAGGCAAAATTGCTGATCAGCACGGTTTGCATCCACGCCTCCATGCGCGGCTTCGATTGCCCGGCAGCAGGAGAATGCGAGACTTTGTGCTGCCGCGCCGCATGGAGAAACAGCAGGATCGCGACAAGTTCGAACGCCCCGGAAAGGGGCAGGGTGATGCGCCAGAGCCACAGCCAGGCACCCGCCAGCCAGTGCAGGATCAGTCCCGCGGCCCACAGCCCCCAGCAAATCGGCGGCAGCAGCCCGCTGTTGGCGCGTGTTCGCGGCTGCGAATAGAACCCGATGCCGAGGACAAAGCTGCCGATCCAGCCAAAGACCTGCGAGTGGCCGTGAGCCTGAATCCATGCGGCGGACAACCCAGCGAGCCCGTGGTGTGCACTGATGAAGAGCAGGTTCGTGAAGCCCAGAATCGTGCCCGGAAGCACCATGAAGAAGAGCCCGGTGACAATCCAAAGGCGGAGCTGGAGGCTCTTGCGGTGCTCCCATGTCAGGAGGGCGGTGCGGTCATCGAGGATCGGAAGTGTGGACATTGAAGTTTCCTGTCCTGAGAGTGGCAGGGCAGGAAGCCAGGATCAGTGACATTAGTCACGCGGTGACCCTAATTGCCGGTGAATCTGGTTAGGGACTTCTACGGATTGCTCTCGAGGATCGCCGTGAGTCCGGGCAGGTCGCGCACGACAATACTGCGGGCATCCACTTGCAGCAGGCTCTCCGCCTGCAGGCGCATCAGATTGCGCGAAACCAGTTCCCGAACGGTTCCCAGCTGATGCGCCAGATCCTGGTGGGTCCCCGGCAACTGGAATTCGATCCCGCGATCGGTCCGTGTTCCCTCTGTCTGCGCGAGCCGAACCAGGGCCGCCACCAGCCGCTGCCGCACAGTCGCAAACGAAAGCTCTTCGATGATGCCTACCAGCCGCCGCAGCCGTGCGCCCACGACGGCCAGCAGCTTCAGCGCTACCTCGGGATGTTCCAGGCAGAAGCGCCGCAGGTCGTCCCGCGAGATGAACAGGATCTGCGAATCCTCAACCGCACTGACCGATGCAGGATAGGGACCGCCGTCGAAGACCGGCAGTTCGGCAACCGATCCGCCCGGGCCCTCGACCGCCAGCACCTGTTCGCGTCCGCTCGGTGAGCTTTTGAAGATGCGCAGCTTGCCGCTGGCGATGATATGCAAGCCCCTGCAGGCATCACCCTCGGAGAACAGCAGTTCGCCCTGGGCAAACTGCCTGCGCACGGCGCGTGCTGCCAACAGGCGGAGTTCTTCCGGGGAAAGCCCTGAGAAGAGCGAGACAGCGCCAAGAGCGGAGGCTACGTTTGAGGGTTCGTGCATCGGCAAATTCTAACCAAAATGGGGATTGAGTGACTTTAGTCGCAGCCTCGCCTTTGACGCTTCCGTAGAGTCGGCTGCAGGAGATCCTCATGACCGCCACTGCAACGACCGTCCGCGACATCGCTCTGGAACAACCCGCATCCATTCGCGTCTTTGAGAAATTCGGTATTGACTACTGCTGCGGCGGCCGTAAGCCGCTGGCGGAGGCCTGCCAGGAGCGTTCGCTCGACATTGCGACGGTGCTGGCTGCCATTGAGAGGGCCACCCATGGCACGGATGAGAGCACACAGGAATGGACCGCCGCTTCGCTCGAAGCGTTGTGCGAGCACATCGTCAGAACGCATCACGAGTACGTCCGCCGCGAGATCCCCCGCTTGTGGCAACTGGCACAAAAGGTCGTGGCGCGCCATGGCGACACCCATCCGGAACTGCTCCAGATTCAGCAGCTGATTCGCCACGCCGGCGAGGATTTGATCCAGCACCTCGGCAAAGAGGAGCAGATTCTCTTTCCATCGATTGTCAATATGGAACGCAATCTGGCCAACTGTGGGCCGCGCTCGATCGGCTGTTTTGGCTCAGTGCGCAATCCGATCCGCGTGATGATGGCCGAGCACGACGCGGCTGGCGAAGCCCTGGCCCAGATTCGGCGGCTGAGCCGTGACTTCACTCCACCGGAAGGCGCCTGCCCGACGTATTGCGGCTATTTTCAGGCTCTTTCGGAATTCGAGCAGGACCTGCACCGGCACGTTCATCTGGAGAACAACATCCTGTTTCCGCGTGCCATCGAAATGGACGAGACCTGTATCTGAATCATCTTTCGTGATGCAACGCGCTCATGGAGCCAACGGTGATTTTTCCGCGAAGGCGGATGTCGTCTGAGGAAGAGCCGACCTGCAGATCGTAGACCTCAGGCTCGACGACGAAGGCGTGACGTCCTGTGTCGTACCACGCTAGCTGTTGGATCGGTATGTGGAGATGGACTGTCTTCGTCTCACCGGGTTGTAACTCGACCCGCTGGAAGGCACGCAGGCTCCTGATCGGCTGGTAAGCGCGGCTCTTCTCCATGTGCGTGTAGAGCTGTGCCACGTCTGCTCCCGCGCGTTGTCCGGTGTTCTGCAGTTCGAAAGAGACGTCCATTTCTCCATCGACGGCAGAGGCAGCTGGAGTGATCTGGAGATGGCTATACGCGAACCGCGTATAGCTCAGGCCAAAGCCGAACGGATACAGGGGCAGCCCTCTGAAGTACTGGTAGGTGAATCCGTCGTTCACGGCATAGTCGTTTTGGGGAGGCACGTTGTCCAGGCCGGCATACACGGTGTAAGGAAGATGGCCGCCGGGGTTATCGAGTCCAAAGAGAGCCCGGGCAATGGCGGTGCCGCCTGTCTCGCCGGGATACCAGGCGCTGAGGATCGCCGGCAGATGATCCTGCGCCCAGGTGACGGCCAACGGCCCCGCGCTCATGAGCACGAGAACGGTTTT
>DASZYN010000441.1:0-2736 GCA_035545435.1 Acidobacteriaceae bacterium
CCCTCGCCCAGGTACTTTGCCGCTTCGCGCGTCGCCAGAATCGGTCCCAGCACGTTGGTGTCGAACATGCGGTGGAAGTGCTGCTCCGAAACGTCGCCGATCGGCGCAAATTCGTAGACGCCTGCATTATTCACCAGCACATCCACCTTCCCAAATGCCTTCTTCGTCTCCGCAAACAGGCGCTCCACATCCACGGCTTTCGCCACGTCGCCCTGCACCGCCACGGCTTTGCCGCCCTTGCTCTTGATCTCCGCCACCACTTTCTCGGCGTCCGTGTTGCTGCTCGCGTAATTCACCACTACCGCGGCGCCTTCCGCTGCCAGCCCCTTCGCAATCCCTGCACCAATGCCCTTTGAAGCGCCCGTCACTACCGCGACCTTGTTCTTCAGCCTGCTCATCGCTCATCCTCCCAAATCATTTCGATACTTAGATACATGTCTAAGCATAGAATGGATGAGCCGCCGTCTCGAAAGGGTTCAGCATTTGTTCGAATCCGGCAGGTTGCCGAAGACCCTGATCTGACCGAACACGAATTCCAAACCGAAAATACCCGCTCGGAAATCGTTTTGGAACAGGCTCCAGAAACCTTCACCCACTTTGGGAAGCGGCCAGGTTCACCCCACAGCAAGCAGAAGACTCCCCGGACCGCCACTCGTCCAGTGATTTCCTCACCGGCTAAAACCGAGGTACCCACTCAGTGCCGTTTGGGACCCGCTCCGGAAAACCTTCACCCATTTTCAGGAAGCGGCCAGGTTCATCCCACAGCAAGCAGAAGACTCTCCGGACCGCCACTCGTCCAGTGATTTCCTCACCGACTCAAACCGAAAGTACCCACCCGGAGCCGTTTTGAAACACGCTCCAGAAACCTTCACGCAATTTCGGGAAGCGGCCAGGTTCACCCCACAGCAAGCAGAAGACTCTCCAGCGAGCCACTCGTCCAGTGATTTTCTCACCGACTCAAACCGAAAGTACCCGCTTGAAACCGTTTTGGAACACGCTCCAGAAGACCTTCACGCAATTTCGGGAATCGGCCAGGTTCACCCCACAGCAAGCAGAAGACTCTCCAGCGAGCCACTCGTCCAGTGATTTCCTCACCGACTCAAACCGAAAGTACCCGTTCAGTGCCGTTTTGGAACGCGCTCCAGAAAACCTTCACCCATTTTCATGAAGCGTTTTTTCGGAAAGAGCTGAGGAGTCGACACATGACACGGTGCCGGGCAGACGCGACATCATATGCGCAATCATGACCTCAAGAAGAGCAGTTTCAGCCGCTGTGGCCCGCCAATCCGTGCGAAGTCTCATGAGCCGTCCGATCCGAAAACATACTGTAGCAACACCGTCGGATCCGAAAACAAGTTCGCGCGACGTTCATGTCGCGCATCCGTGACCGTCCTCAAAAAGATCTGCTTCAGTCGCTGGCCCCCCCACCAACTCACGACGAACCCTTAACCACAGAATCTCCCCGACAGCCTTCGATGTCACAGGCAGCGAAGAACCCCAAAAAGAGCAGCCCGGCTGAGACTGTTGCTCTTTCAGCAGCCTGTCAGATCTTCGCCAAATGATCCAGATACGCCTGCCACACCTCGCGATCCAGCTCCAGCGTCGCGAATTTCCCCTCACGCGAAATCCGAATCAGCCCCGCCGTCTCCAGTTCCTTCATATGGTGCGACAGCGTTGCCGCCGTCACCGGCTGGCATTCGCGGATCGCCGTACACGCCGCCGATCCCCCGCGCTTCCCAATCTGTTCCAGAATCTGGAGCCGCCGCGGATCCGCCAACGCTCGCGCAATCCGCGAAATCTGCCGCGCCGTCAGCCGGATTTTCCTGGTTCCTGCCATCCTCGCCCTTAAGAGTAACCCTTCCCGAATTTTCGCTCTTTGCTGACCGGTTTCTTGCTGACTGGCTTTTAGCTAAGCGTTTCACTGCCAACCGTTTTTAAGCTCAAGAAAGAAATTTCATCCCCATGCCTCTCCATTCCGCCTACAATCTCCGCCATGCCCAACTTCGATCAGCATCCCGCCGGCAATTTCGTCTGGTTCGAACTCTCCACCTCCGACCAGGCCGCCGCCGCGCAGTTCTACTCCAGCCTGTTCGGATGGCAGGCGCAGGACTCTCCCATGGGCCCGGACATGATTTACACCATGTTCCGCTTAAACGGGCGCGACGTTGCCGGTGCATACACCATGAAGCCCGAAGATCGTGAGCTCGGCATCCCACCGAACTGGCTCGTCTATATTGCCGTCGCCAACACCGACGCCGCCATCGCCAGCGCCCTCGAGCACGGCGGCAGCGCCATGTCCCCCGCCATCGACATTCCCAACGTCGGCCGCATGGCCGTTCTCCAGGATCCCGTCGGCGCGGTGTTCGCTGTCTTCGAGCCCGGCCACCACAAAGGCGTCGGCATCTACAGTGAACCGAATGCTTTCTGCTGGGCCGACCTCGAAACTCCCGATCGTGAACGAACCGTGCCCTTCTACACCTCCCTCTTCGGATGGCAGCTGCTTCCCGGCAAAGACAAACCTGCCGACAGCTACCTGCACATCAAAAATGGCGAGCAGTACATCGGCGGCATTCCCGAATCCCGCAATCTGCCGCCCAGCGTCATGCCTCACTGGCTTCCCTACATCCAGTGCACCGACTGCGCTGCGAAAACCGCAAGGGCCGAACAACTCGGCGCTCGCGTGATCGTTCCAACCACCACCGTCGAAGGCCAGCTCAGCTACTCCGTCGTCGCCGA
>DASZYN010000442.1:0-5428 GCA_035545435.1 Acidobacteriaceae bacterium
AGGGTGAGCGCGACGGAGCTGCGAACGATTTGGAGAAGCGGCAGAGTCTTCGGAACCATCGAATTGCCAGTGTAATCGCGATGCGATTTGATACAAAGGCAGAGCATGCAGGAGGGTACAGGGTGCGGCGTACAGGGTGCAGGTTGCCGGGCTTCGGGATGACAGGGTGAAGGGATTGGATCAAGCGAAGGACGGACGGCTTCCTGAACCCATCGCGACAACGGAGAGCGCGCAGGGGAAGCCGCATCTGGAGCGGCGGATCGGGCTGGCGAACGCGGTCACGCTGAACATGATGTACATGATCGGCGTGGGGCCCTTCATCACGCTGCCCCTGATTGTGGCAGCGATGGGCGGCTCGCAGGCGCTGCTGGGCTGGCTGCTGGGAGCGGCGATCGCGGTTTGCGACGGGCTGGTGTGGGCGGAGCTGGGTGCGGCGATGCCGGAGGCGGGCGGGTCGTATACCTTTCTGCGTGAGATCTACGGACGGGAGGGGGCGGGCCGCTTCGTCTCATTTCTCTATATTTTTCAGCTTGGATTCAGCGCACCGCTGTCGATTGCATCGGGGTGCATCGGGTTCGCGGAGTTTGGCTCTTTTATGCTGCCGGGGCTGCGATCACCGCTATTTGCCGCGTGGCCGCACGGGCCGCACTGGACGAATGTGGCGGCGGCAGGCGCATGCGCGGTGATCGTGGGGATGCTGTACCGGGATATTCGGGCGATTCTGCGCACGGCCTGGGTGTTGTGGGCGGGCGTGATGGCGGCGATGGCGGTGGTGCTGATTGCGGGGTTCACGCATTTTCACCCCGCACTGTTACGAATGTCGCCGCATGCGCTGAGCTTCTCGCCGGCGTTCTTTGCGGGGCTGGGGTCGGCGACGCTGATTGCGACGTACGACTACTGGGGCTACTACAACGTGTGCTTTCTGGGTGGAGAGATTCGCGAGCCAGGGCGGACGATTCCGCGAGCCGTCATGCTCTCGATTTTGGTTGTTGCTGTGCTGTACATCGCGATGAACGTGAGCGTGCTGGGAGTGATTCCGGCGCAGACGATGCATCAGGTGGCGCAAACCGTGGTTGCGGAGATGGTGGCGCGAACACTGGGGCCAGCATGGGCAGTTGCCATTGCCTGCCTGATCATGTGGACGGCGTTCTCCTCGGTGTTTGCGCTGTTGATGGGCTATTCGCGCGTTCCCTATGCAGCGGCACTGGACGGGAACTATTTCAGGATCTTCGCGCACCTGCATCCGAAGCGGAAGTTTCCGGATTTCTCGCTGATCGCGCTGGGAGCGGTGGCGGCCGTGTTTTGCTTTTTCCGGCTCGCGCAGGTGATTGCGGCGCTGGTGGTGATCCGGATCGTGCTGCAGTATTTGTTGCAGCAGGTGGGCGTGATGGTGCTGCGGGCAAAGCAGCCGGATTTGGCGAGGCCATTCCGCATCTGGCTTTATCCGCTGCCGCCAATTTTGGCACTCACGGGATTCTTGTTCATCCTGTTTTCGCGTCCGCAGGCGCTGCGGTACCTGGTTTGGGCGCTGGCGATTGGCGTGGTGGGCAGCGTCCTGTATTTGCTGCGGGCACGAAGCCGTGGTGAATGGCCGTTCAAGACTGGGTCGGACGCCGCCCATGGGATAGCGCGATGAATGGGTTCGTGCTGGCCGGCGGGCAGAGCACGCGCATGGGACGCGATAAGGCTTTGCTGGAGGTGAATGGGCGGACGCTGGTCGAGCACATGCTGGAGAAGCTGCGTGGGCTGGGACTGGAGGCGCGGATTTGTGGGTCGCGCTCAGACCTGGCGCCATTCGCTGAGGTCGTTCCGGATAATTTTGCGCAGTCGGGTCCGCTGGGCGGGATGGAGGCGGCGCTGGCGGTTTCGGATTCGGAACTCAATCTGTTTGTGGCTGTCGATCTGCCGGGGATTCCTGAGGAGTTTTTGGGCTGGCTGATGGGGCGGGCCGAGAGGAGCCGCGCAGTGGCGACGATACCGCGCTACGGCGATCGTCTGCAGCCGCTTTGCGCCGTCTACAGTCGACGACTGGTGGAGGGGTTGCGGGAGTCGCTGAGAGCGGGGCGTCGGAAGGTCATGGACGGGATTCGTACGTCGGCGTTGGGGGTAGGGGAGTCCATCGACGTATTTGACGCAGAGTGCGTGGCCGCTGCGGGTTGTACTGAATGGCTATTGGAGCCGCCGCTGGCGGGATGGTTTCGGAACGTGAATACGCCAGCGGAGTACGAGGCTGCGATTCGTGTTTTGCGCAATGGTCGCCCGGCAGTTCAAAAAGCTGTGAGCAGAGTGGGGCACCCGGAGGGTCCGGAGGCCAGATGATTGCGGCTGGAGCAAAAAGCCGTCATCCAATAAGCTGAATGCAGGTGCGCGAAAGGGCTTCGAACGAGCTTGAGTTTTCCCCCGGACGTTCCGATTGAGGTCAAAGGCGAGTCCAACGGTCATGGGGACCGGCCGCCCTACATTGCCTTCGAAAACGTCTCCAAGTCCTTCGGCAGTCTCGATGTTCTGAGGGACATCAGCTTTTTCGTCCTGCCGGGGGAGACGCTGTGCATCCTGGGCCGGTCGGGGGTAGGCAAGTCGGTTTCGCTGCAGACCATCATGGGATTCCTGAAGCCGGATGCGGGGCGGATTCTGGTGGCGGGTGAGGACATCACCGACTTCACCGAACAGCAGATGCAGACGGTGCGGCGGAAGGTGACGATGGTCTTCCAGAACGGCGCGCTGTTCGATTCGCTGACGGTTGGCGAGAACGTTGCGTTTCCGCTGCGTGAAGGGCGCGGGCTTTCGGAGGATCAGATCCAGCAGATTGTGCGCGGCCTGCTGGAGATGGTGGGCGTGGCAGAGATGATCGACCTGTTGCCGTCGGATTTGTCGACGGGGATGAAGCGCTCGGTGGCGATTGCGCGCGCGCTGGCGGCCGAGCCGGAAGCGATCCTGTACGACGAGCCGACGACGATGGTGGATCCGCTGATCGCGCGGCTGCTGGGGGACCTGATTCAGAAGCTGAAGAAGCAGCTGCACCTGACCAGCATTGTGGTAACGCATGATATGCGATTTGCGGAGCGGCTGGCGGATCGGGTGCTCTTTCTGCATCAGGGGCGGGCGCAATTCTTCGGGACGATCGAGGAGATGAAGAACACGAAGGACGAGATTCTGCAGCAGTTCCTGGAACTGGACGCGCTGGTGCTGCCTCAGGTGTAAGAGCCAGCGTTCAGCTCTGCGTTCAGGAGAAGGCTTCGGCGATTGCTAAACTAGACCTGTGAAGATTGCGCTGGCGCAGATCGACCCCACGGTCGGAGATTTCAGCGGCAATACCGCGAAAATCATCGAATTTACGCACCGGGCGCAGCAGGGCGGCGCCGATCTGGTGCTGTTTCCGGAACTGGCCATCTGCGGGTATCCTCCGGCCGACCTGCTGGAAAAGCCTGCGTTCGTTGCGCGGTGCGGGGAGGCGATCTGCGAAGTCGCGCGCGCGGCGGCGAAAGACGGGATCGGGGTCATTGCCGGATACGTGACGGCGGCGGAGCATGGTGCAGGGAAGCACGTGATGAACTCCGCGGCGCTGGTGCGGCATGGGCATGTAGAGTTTGTGCAGTCCAAGATGCTGTTGCCGTACTACGACGTGTTTGACGAGCAGCGCTATTTCGCTCCGGCGGCGCGACAGCGGGTGTGCCATTTCGACGGGAAGCCGCTGGCATTGACGATTTGCGAAGACGCGTGGAATGACAAGAGCTTTTGGGAGAACCGCCTGTATTCGGTCGATCCGGTGGAAGAGCAGATGAAGCAGGGGGCGTCGCTGATCTTCAACATTGCGGCGTCGCCGTGGTGGCATGATAAGCGCGCATTACGGCAGGAGATGCTGGCGGCGATTGCGAAGCGGCAGCGCGCGCCGGTGGTGATGGTGAACCAGGTAGGCGGAAACGATAGCCTGGTGTTCGACGGCTCGAGCCTGGTGATCGATCCCAGCGGAAAGGTGATTGCGCAGGCGAAGAGCTTCGAAGAGGACCTGATTTTCGCCGATCTGGAGGCGATGACCGGCGATGTACGCGAGCAAACGAGCAGCGAAGATGAAGCGATGCTGGAGGCTCTGACGCTGGGCACGCGCGATTACGTGCGCAAGTGCGGATTCTCGAAGGTGGTGGTGGGATTGAGCGGGGGCATCGACTCGGCGCTGGTAGCGGCGATTGCGGTGCGGGCATTGGGAGCAGAAAACGTGACGACGCTGGGGATGCCGAGCCCCTATTCCTCGCAGGGCTCCATCGACGACAGCCGGCAACTGGCGAAGAATCTGGGAATTCGCTATGAGGTCATTGCGATCGATGAAATCTTTTCCGGATTCAACCACGCGCTGGAGCCGATGTTCGCTCACAGCAAGGCGGATATTACGGAAGAGAACCTCCAGTCCCGAATTCGCGGGATGCTGCTGATGGCGTTCTCGAACAAGTTCAACGCGCTGGTGCTGACGACGGGCAACAAGAGCGAGATGTCCACTGGGTACTGCACACTTTACGGCGATATGGTGGGAGCGCTGGCCGTGATCGGCGATGTGTTCAAGACGCGCGTGTACGATTTGTGCCGCTGGATTAATCGGGAGAGGGAAGTGATCCCCCGTTCGATCCTTGAGAAGCCGCCGTCGGCCGAGTTGCGGCCTGGACAGAAAGATACGGACTCGCTGCCGCCGTACGAGGTGCTGGATCCGATTCTGCGGGCCTATGTGGAACGCTATGAGACGCCGGAGAAGATTGCGACAGCCAATGGTGTCGATGTCGAAATGGTACGGACGGTCGTCAAGATGGTGGAGCGCAGCGAATACAAGCGACAGCAGGCGGCGCCGGTTTTGAAGGTGACGCCGAAGGCGTTTGGCATGGGCCGGCGGTTCCCCATCGCAGCTAAAGCACAAGTTTGAAATAGTCCCCGAAAGGAAACGAATGCAACGTTTTATTTATGGGCTGATGGCGCTTCTGGTTAGTTCTGTTGTTGGTTTTGCGCAGGCCACGCCTCCTTCAGCGCCAACACCCCAGCAGGCACCCACGGCTCCCGCCGCCACCCCGGGCGAACCGCAGTTTCCGCCGGTGAGCGAGGCGAACTTCAATGCCACGTCGCCGACGAAGGCCGACGTCGAGGCGTTCCTGAAGGCGTCGTGGGGCTACGACGAGAATCGCGTGTGGGAGGTTTACGGCATCGAGAAGACGACCGCGCCTGGCGTGAGCAAGGTGACGATCCTGGTGGCTGAGAAGCAGACCCCGCAACAGATCGCGAACCTGACGTTCTTTGTTACGCCGGATGGCAAGCACCTGATCGCACAGGAGTCGGTTCTGGATTTCGGGGCGAAGCCGTACGAGAACAATTATCGATTGCTGCAGCAGCGCGCCGAGGGGCCGTCGCGGGGCGCCACGGCGAAGCAGTTTGAACTGGTGGAGTTTGGGGA
>DASZYN010000443.1:0-1843 GCA_035545435.1 Acidobacteriaceae bacterium
CTCAGCTGCTGGCTACCAGCTTTTAGCTGTTAGCTCAAAGTTGCTACTGCGAAAATCCTGCGCCGTGGGCAGGGCATAGCCAGCAGCCAAAAGCTGATAGCTAACCGGAGCTCCTAGGCGATTTTTTCCACCTTGCCAAAATCAAGTTCGACCGGAGTCGAACGGCCGAAGATCGTAACCATCACCTTAAGCGTCTCGCGATCCTCGTTCACCTCGTCGACCACGCCATTGAAGTTGGCGAACGGCCCCTCGGTAATGCGGACCGATTCGGCCTTCTGGAACTTGACCTTGAGGCGCGGCTTTTCTTTCGACGTGTCGCTGCGGAACAGGATCGAACTCACTTCCGCCTCAGTCAGGGCCACGGGCTTGTCGCCGGTGCCGAGGAACCCTGTAACGCGCGGTGTGTTCTTGATCACGTGCCACAGATCGTTGTCGAGATCCATCTCGACCAGCACGTAGCCAGGCAGGAAGACGCGCTCCACCGTGCGCTTCTTGCCGTTGGTGATCTCGGTGACGGCTTCGGTGGGAATCATGACGCGGCCGATGCGGTTCTGGAGTCCAAAGGCCTGGACTCGCGTCTCGATGGATTCGCGCACCTTGCGCTCAAAGCCCGAATAGGCGTGGATGATGTACCACCGGAAGCTCTCGTTGGCCGGGGGGGCTAGCTGCGGCTGTTGCTCGCCGCCTTCGCCGCCCTCGCCTTCAGGCGTCGGGGTTGGATTTTCAGTTTCTTCGGCCATTACCATTCAATCCTCTTGCGTGCTGCTACTGGACCGCGCCCAGCCAGCTGTAAAGCCAGTGAATCGCATTGCCGAACACCGCGTCGACGACCCAGAAGAAGCCGGCAAAGATGAAAACGGAGACGATGACGACCAAAGTGGTGGACTGGACTTCTTTCCACGAGGGCGTGACAACCTTGCGCATCTCAGCGCGGACGTCGCGAAGAAAGTCGCGGCTGCGCGTGACGAAGCCGAGTGCGCGGTTGGGAATGCCCTGCTCGAGGTTGGAGATTGCTGCTTTAGCCATGACTCGCTTCTTCTTTTCTGCTCTTCCGCGCTCTGTTCGGCGACAGCCCCGGCCGGGCCGACTCCTGAAGTTATTGTTGATCTGGCAGGGGCGGAGGGATTCGAACCCCCAAGTTCGGTTTTGGAGACCGACAGTTTAACCGTTGAGCTTACGCCCCTGTGAAACAGAGCTTCAGCGTTCAGCGATCAGCGTTCAGAATCCTGGAGGCGATGAAAGGGGGTCGGGCCCCTCGGAATGCTCAGTCGACTCTAATCCCTAATCCCTAAACTCTAAAACCTGTGTTTACTTCGTTTCCTTGTGAGGGGTGTGCTTGCGGCAGCGATTACAGAACTTCTTGAACTCGAGACGGCTGGTCGTCGTCTTTTTGTTCTTCGTCGTCGAGTAGTTGCGCTCTTTGCACTCCCCGCACTGCAATGTGACAATTTCCCGCATCTTCCTATCCTACCTGATTTCCCTGCATTTCCCTATATCTGCCCCGTTTGGCAGGCCCCAGGGGACCCACGATGGCCTTTCACTGACCGCTTTCCTGCTGACCGCTTCTTAGCCGGCCGGTTTTTAGCCGACCGGCTTTCAGCTGCCCTCAGGCGATGATTTCCGAGATCGTGCCTGCGCCGACGGTGCGGCCGCCTTCGCGAATCGCGAAGCGCAGGCCTTTCTCCATGGCCACCGGCGTGATCAGCTCCACTTCCAGCTCCACGTTGTCGCCCGGCATCACCATCTCGGTGCCGGCCGGCAGCGTCGCCACGCCCGTCACGTCGGTCGTGCGGAAGTAGAACTGCGGACGATAGCCCTTGAAGAACGGCGTGTGACGGCCGCC
>DASZYN010000444.1:0-1577 GCA_035545435.1 Acidobacteriaceae bacterium
CGCGTTGAAGAACACGTTCACGATCGGCATCATCTCGACGGTGCCGCAGCTGCTCATCGCGCTCGGCGTCGCGCACATGCTGAACTACACGATGCGATGGCGGACGTTCTTCCGGGTCGCGCTGATCCTGCCGTACGCCACGAGCGTCGCCGCCGCCACGCTGGTCTTCAACCAGATCTACAGCCGTCAGACCGGCCTCGCCAACTGGATCGTCGGGCTTTTCGGCGTCCACCACATCGACTGGCTCAACAACAAGTGGGCGGCGCAGATCGCCATCTCGACCATCGTCACCTGGCGTTGGGTGGGCTATAACGCGCTCATCTACCTCGCCGGCATGCAGGCGATTCCGGGCGACCTGTACGAGTCGGCCGTCATCGACGGGGCGTCTCGCTGGCAGCAGTTCCGTTACGTGACCTTGCCCGGACTGCGGCCGACGATTCTGTTCACCGTCATCATCTCGACGATCGGCGCGACGCAACTGTTCGCCGAGCCGCTGCTTTACAACAACGGCACGCCTAACGGTGGTGGCCTCAACCAGTTCCAGACCCTGGGCCTGCTGATGTACCAGCAAGGCTGGGCGAACCGGAACCTCGGACTCGCCGCGACGACCGCGTGGACCATCTTCTTGCTGATCGTGGTGCTCGTGATCGTCAACGTGTTCTTGATGCGACGCGTCACGCACGAGTCGAAGGGCTGATCCGGAGATGGCAACGATGACCACCTCAGTCGCCGCCCCTCGGCGCCGTCGCAGCGCTCGCAGCGGGCAGGCGGGCGGTCAGCAGCGGGCTGGCAAGTTCACCTACTTCTTGATCGCGATCATCACGGTGCTCTCGATCTTTCCGCTGTATTGGACGTTGGTCGCGGGCTCGCACACCAACGCCCAGATGGCCACCCAGCCGCCCCCCCTGATCCCCACCACCGACTTCTTCCACAACCTGTCGATGGCGATGCAACGCCAGAACTTGTGGCAGGCGCTGCTGAACAGCACGATCGTGGCGACGGTGGTCGCGGTCAGCAATGTGTTGTTTTGCACGCTGGCTGGATTCGCCTTCGCCAAGCTGCGCTTCCGAGGCAGCAACATCTTGCTGATGCTGGTCGTGGGCACGTTGATGGTGCCGCTGCAGGTGGGCATCGTCCCGCTGTTCATGCTGGCCGCGAAGTACCACATGATCGGCCACCTGCAGGCGGCGATAGCGCCGTATCTGGTGTCGGCGTTCGGCGTCTTCCTACTTCGTCAGTACTTGATCGCCGCGCTGCCCACGGAGCTCGTCGAGGCGGGCTGGGTCGACGGCGCCTCGACCTTCCGCATCTTCCGCTCGATCGTGTTGCCGATCGCGCGTCCGGCGATGGCCGTGTTGGCGATGTTCCAGTTCCTGATGGCGTGGAATGATTTCTTCTGGCCGATTCTGGTGCTCAACAATCGCAACCCAACGGTCCAGGTGGCGCTCAGCGGCATGGGTACCGGCTACGTTCCACAGACTGCGGTCATCATGGCTGCGACGTTCTTCGTCACGCTGCCCGTGCTCATCGCGTTCGGCTTTCTTGGTAAGCAAATCGTTGGAGGAATCATGCAGGGA
>DASZYN010000445.1:0-2569 GCA_035545435.1 Acidobacteriaceae bacterium
TGCGTGATCTCTACGCCTTTTGGAATGCCCGTGGATCCCGACGTGTACAGCACGTAGGCCAGTCGATTGCGCGCCGTCACTGGGGACGGCGCCTCGCGACTCTCCCGCGCCAGCATAGCTCGATCACGATCAACACAGATCACGGTCGGGAGGTTCTGCGGCAGCCGATCCAACAGCCCGCTCTCCGTGACGATGACCGTTGCGCCGGAATCCTCGAGCATTAACTCGATTCGGCTGGCCGGAAAGTGCGGATCGATCGGCACGTAGGCGCCACCCGCCTTCCACACCGCCAGCGGGGCCACCACCAGATCCGCTGACCGCTCCAGACATAACGCAACAAGTGTTTCTGGACCGACTCCAAGCGTCCGCAACCGGTTCGCCAGCCGGTTGGCTCGCTCGTTCACCTCACGATAGCTCAGGACCTTCTGACCGCACACGACCGCAACGGCATGGGGCCTCTTCATCGCCTGCCGCTCGATCCACTGGTCGACGCTCTCTTCCGGGACCGGAATCGAAGCTCCGTGGCTTTTCCCGAACCACTCCGCTTCCTGCTCTTCGCTGACCAGAGCAAGTTCGTCGATGGGGGTATCCGGATGACGGGCCATCGCAGCGGCCAGTGTCGCGTAGCTGCCCGCCCAGCAAGCGATGGTGCCGGCGTCGAAGAGATGTCCATCGTATTCAATGGACCCTTCAAATCCCCGCTCTGTCTCCCAGACGTACATTGTCAGATCAAACGTCGTTCCTCCACTGACGATTCGAAACTCTCCGGCGTGTGGAGTCTTCTGTTCGATGAACGCTGTCTGGAACAGCGGTGAACGGGCAAGGTTGCGGCTGCGCACCAGTTCGCTGACGACGCGCTCAAACGGAACATCGCTGTGGGTGAGCGCCTCGAGGACCGTTCCGCGCACCTGCTGCAGCAGCTGCCTTGCCGTCATCCCTGCGGGAAAGTCAGCGCGCAGTGCATGGGTATTGATCAGGCATCCGATCAGGCGTTCCAGTTCTGGGCGTGTCCGCGTTGAAACCGGTGTACCCACCACAATCGTCTGCTGGTTCGTGAAGCGGTGCAGCAATGCCTGAAATACGGCCAGCAACGCCATGAACGGTGTTGCCCCCGCCTCTGCCATGTGGCCCTTCAGCAGCTTTGATGTTTCGCTGCCCAGTTGCACCGGTTGAAGCTTTGCTTCAAAGGGCAGAGAGAGAGAATGCGGCCGATCCGTCGGCAACTCCAGGTAGGGAGGCACATCCCGCAGTTTTTGTTTCCAGTAATCCAGCTGGGCACGAAACGCGCCGGTGGCTTCCTGCTGTCGCTCCCAGACGGCGTAGTCGCCGTATTGAATGGGCAGAGCTGGAGGCTGCCAGGGCCATGCGCCTGTGCGTTGAGCATAAAAGCCCCTGAGTTCCGATAAGAGAATTCCGAGGCCCCAGGCATCGCAAAGAATGTGGTGCACAGTAAGAACGAGGGATTGCTCGGTATCGCTCGCTCTCAGCAGCTTGAGACGCAACAGAGGCCCGCGCTGCATGTCGAGTTGCTGTCGCGACATCTCATCGATTTGCTCGTCTATCGCGTTCTGGCGTTTGCTTTCCGGCAACGCCACGCCGTCCCACACTTCCAGATGCGGGGCGGCTTCGTCAGCAATCACCTGGGTAGGAAGTCCGCGGTCTTCAGGAAAACAGGTGCGGAGAACCTCGCGCCGGCGCACGACCTCTTCGAGCGCCCAGCGCAGCGCCTCGACGTCTACTGCGCCGGAGAACGGCAGAACGGCAGTGATGTTGTAGGCTGTGCTCTGCGGATCGAGATTCTGCAGAAGCCAGAACCGCTCCTGCGCGAAGGACAGCGGCAGCACTGTATCCGACGCGGCACGTCGTGGAATCGTAAGCGTGGCCGGAGCCGGCGCTCGGAGGACACGCAGCAACTCTGCCTTGGCCAGCTGAATGCGCTGCTCCAGGTCCGGTGTCAGCCGTCCTTCGGGTGCACTGCACCGCAACCGGTCACCGTCGACAGTGAGCTGGATATCAAGCGTTCGCAATTCCGACAGCAATTGCTCGGCGTTCACAGGCAGGAAGACTCGCAGATGAATCGATACGGGAAAAACCCGGCAGAGGAGCCTGGGGGTGTTCTTTTACCCCTCTTTAAAAAAATGCCCCGATAATCAACGCGTCCAGCAAGCCGGGATGCGAAGTCCTCCCGCTTGCACTGGAGACATTACGGTCTCTCTTCCGACCGCTTGTGCGACTTTCATCCGTCGTCGGTAACGGTTCGGATGGCTTTTTGTGATCAGCGCCGGGCTGAGTTTTCGGGTGAATTGTCACATCCGATCTCAACGCAATCCGCTGAAACACAAGGATCTTTTTGCGCAGACAGTGCCTGCCTAACCTTACAAATCATTGTGTGGAAATCAAATAACACGACGGTAACCCTCGCCAGCCTAACGGAAGCACACACGAAAGGGCTACAGGACTACCCGGAATGGGGATCCATCTCGCCGCGAAGAAGCACATATAATCGTGGGCTTATCCTGGCCTGCGTTTCATTGTCATGGAGAAGGGCCGCGTGGCAGCCCTGCAGGGA
>DASZYN010000446.1:0-1639 GCA_035545435.1 Acidobacteriaceae bacterium
CCCTACATTGACGACTTCCCCTCCATCGCACCCGCTCCGGATAACGGATCGACCGCAGAATGGTCGGTGCTGATGGGTCAATATCTGCACAACGGGGAGATCGAAGTTCCATCCAATTGCTATTTCGTTATGGGCGACAACCGTCAAAAGAGCTACGACAGCCGCTATTGGGGCTTCGTTCCCCGTGCAAATATCCTGGGTCGACCGCTTTTTGTTTATTGGTCCATTGAAACGCCGGAACTGCCGGACAACGCGCCTATCTCTCAACGCGCCTCGGATACGGCGGACGAGCTACTGCATTTCCTCACCCGAACCCGTTGGGCGCGAACCTTTCATCCTGTCCATTGACACCGGGCATCAGGGCGTACCGCCACTCCCTCTCCCGGATCCTTTGCCCGCCCACGATCATCCGCGACGGCCGCTAGCGATCCCTATCTCATCCCACTCTCCCGATCCCCGCTGCTACCATTGGGACCATTCCCTATAGTCTCTTTCCGGCTCCTGTAAAACTGACGCTCCCAGGATGAGGATCCGCATGTCTGCTGCGCTCCACGCTGTTGCTCGCCCGGTTATTTGCCTGCTCGCCGCTATTCCACTCGCCATTTCGCCGTTGCCCGCGCAGAACCTCCCGGATCAGGCGCTCCCGTCGGCGGCTTTTGTCCAGACGCTGCACGCGGAATACGACCGCGGCGAATATCGCCCGCACGCACCCCGAGAGAGCCGCTGGCTCGACGGTGGCCAGCGCTACACCGTCCTCGAAGCCTCGCCTTCCCATCCCGGAGCAACCGATCTGGCCGTCTACGACACGGAAACGGGCCAGCGCAAGGTTTTGGTAGCAGCCGCGGACCTGATCCCAAAAGGCAACTCCCAACCGCTTGCCATCGACGACTATCAGTGGTCTGCCGACGGCGCCCAGTTGCTGATCTTCACTAATGCGCAGAAGGTCTGGCGTCAGCGTACGCGTGGCGATTACTGGGTTTTCCGCATCGCCGACAAATCTCTCGCTCGGATCGGCGCCGATGCTCCGGCGGCCTCGCTGATGTTCGCGAAGTTCTCGCCCGACGGCCGCTCCGTGGCTTACGTCCGCGCCAACAATATCTATGTCGAGAACCTTTCCGATCATCAGGTGCGGCAGCTGACCCATGACGGGTCGCCGGAGATCATCAACGGCACAACCGACTGGGTCACCGAAGAGGAGTTCGCTCTGCGCGATGCGTTTCGCTGGAGCCCCGACTCGGCCTCCATCGCCTACTGGCAGTTCGATCAGTCGGGCGTGGGCGAATACACGCTGATCAATGACACGGAGTCTGCTTATCCCACCGTGTTTCGCTATCGCTATCCCCAGCCTGGCGGGACCAATGCCGCGGTGCGCGTGGGCGTGGTGAGCGCGCAAGGCGGTCCCACGCAGTGGATCAGCGTGCCTGGCGATCCGCGCAACAACTACATCCCGCGCATGGACTGGGTCGGCGACTCGGACGAAATCGTGCTCGAAAGCCTCAACCGGCTGCAGAATACCAACCGCGTACTGATCGCCAACGCGCACTCCGGCGCCACGCGCCTGCTTTTCGAGGACAAGGACCCCGCCTGGGTGGACATTGTCGATAGCTTCCAGTGGCTTTCGTCAAAGGCCGGTCGCAGG
>DASZYN010000447.1:0-32552 GCA_035545435.1 Acidobacteriaceae bacterium
TTCGGCACAAAATTCCCCGCACCCGACAAGAAGATGAAGTGCGTCGCTCCGAAGCAAAGGCAGCACACGCCATACAGCCGCGCAATTGTCACTGCCCAGCGCGGCCACGCCGACCCTGCCGGTGAAAGCCACGCAAACGCCGCCAGCCCCGCGATCACCAGCGACGCCTCTTCGAAAAAGTTCCCCCAGCTGTCCCAAATCCGCGGAGCGCTTGCCGCATGCACCGCCCACAGCAACCAGAAGATCGAATAGATCCCAGCCAGCGCCAGCGCGCCCCAGCGCGACATCCGCCGCCACAGCATCGCAACCCCGGCCAGCAGTTCCCATGCCCCCGCCGCAGACGCCAGCAACATGCGATGCGGCGCATCCGGCGTCACCCGCTGCCAGTTCGCGGCGAAATCGCCCGACACCAGGCCCAGCACGCCAAGATAAATCGCGGCGCCCGCGTACAAATAGATTCCCAAAGGGAAGAAGCCTCGGCGTTCCATCGGTAAGCGCTCCTGTTCCAAACGAATCGAGGCCCCGTCTCCGCAGGCTTCCTCTAAAAGTTTGAGTGCAGTCTCGCCGCCAGCTCACCCCACCCGCCATAACCACTTTTCGCCCGCGCCCCATGCCACTGCAAGGAGCGAACCCGAAGCCCAGCGCGAAAAGACTAGAACAGCGACGGTCGCGACGATCCGCCCAGCAGCACGTTGCTTACATTGAACGTGATGTGATGCCCCTCATCGCCGCCCCAGGCGAACAGCAGATACACCAGCGGCAAGCCGCCCGCATGCACCGTCAGTCCCGCCGTGTAACTCCGCCGCAGATGGCTGAAGTCGATGTCGCTGCGCGTCAGCGCCGCCTTCGCCTCATCCACCGAAAAATACACGCCCAGCGGCAACTTCGGAACGGCATGCTCCACCGACTCGGTCAGCAGCATCACGTTCGGGGCGCGGAACCGGTAGTCGGGATAGCTCGGCAGCAGCGCCTGCCCGTTAATATCCGACCCGCCAATCGTCGGATCGAAGTAGAACGGCGCCGCATTGCCCGTGCTCGCCGCTGACCCAATCATCAGCAGCCGGAAACCCACCGAGCCTTCGTGATTGATCGCGCTCGACACGTGCAGCGGCGATCCGCACGGCTCCTGCGCCGTTGGCGCGCACGAGTCAGGCCCGTTCTGATCGCTCGCCGCCTTTAGCCGCACCCTCGTGTCCATCGGAATTTCGTGATGCAGATCCGCCGTCCACCGCCGGAAGCTCGATCCCGCACCGCCGCGATAGTCCTGCAGCTCCGCGAGGTAATTTAGCCGCAGATATCCACCCAGCAGCGTCGGCCGGATCCGCGCACCAATTCCCGGCTCAAAAAACGACGGCTGCGAACTGAGTCCCGGGGCGGTCGCGTTCGAATAGATCTGCTCGATCGACGGCACCGACTCTCCCTGATTTCCGCGCACCCGCGGAATCCGTCCGTTGATCTCACCCAGAATCGAAAGACTCGCCGCACCCACCGGCACAATCGCGTTCGCCCCGGCTATCGTCTCCGTCATCCCGAACACGCTCTGCCCCGCGCGCGTCGTGTCCGGCCCCAGCCCGTAGTAGTACAGCTTGTTCAGCGACGTCGTCTCCACATACGCGTTGAACAGCGGCGCCGTGTGAAACAGCGACGACTGCTTCGTCCCCGGCCCCGCTACCGGCACAATCGTGCCGCCGCCCAGCCGATACGCCTTCAGATAAAAACCCGCGCGCCACGATCCGTTCGGCGTCGCCACACCATCGGCGTTGTACGTCAGCCGCCACTCGTTCGAAAAATCCGTATGCTCCACAAATGCCAGGCCCATCCCGAAGCCGTTTTGCGGAGCCAGACTGCCCACAGCAACATGCAACGGCTGCCCGATGAACAGCACCTGTCCTATGTCCACCAGGTCGCCCGGCCCGGACTTGCACGTACCCGCCGGCTTCCCGCTGCAGGGATGCAGTTGCGCCCACTCGCGCCGAAAATCCGATGCAACCCGGCTCTCGTTGCCCGGAGCTGTACTTGGCGTCTGCGCCGGTGCGGCCGCCGCTCCGGCCAGAGCAAGCAGAAGGGGGACAAGTCTTCTCATCGTTTCCTCTTTCCGCCGCCCTTGCCGCCTGAAGAAGACTTCTTCGGTGTACGCCCCGCATCCTTCGTCGCTTTCCCAGCACCCGGTTTCCGACCACGATCCGCAGCCGCGGCCAGGTCCAGTCCCGCTGCTGCCGGTTTGCTCTTCGCTGTGCCCGGCGGACGCGCCACCAGCCTGGGTCCAGGAGTCCGCTCACTCTGCCCGCGCATCTCCCGCGTCACCCGCGCGATGTATCGCGCCGCCCCGCCCTCGGTCGCCAGATCGCGCTCCAGTGCCGGATCGATCTTCATCCCATGCTTCTGCGCCACATGCTGAAAATGTTCCACCTGTTTCCGGACCAGATCCGAAACCGGGCGCTTTTTGTTGAACGCCGACTTAGGCGGCGCTGGAACCACAATCGTCTCCATCAAGCTCCTCCTTGCTGTCGCCCGCGTTACTTCAGCTTGAAACTCGGGCAATCGTCCTCCGCCCGCACCGTCGGCCGCGACAAATACTCCAGGAAGTTGTTCGCCGCCTTCTCGCGCGGCGACCGCGCGTCGTACGTCCCCAGAAAGTAGTCCGTCACCGTTCCGGGAATCGACGCATGCTCGAACACATCGTCGATCACCGACCCCTTCTCCACCCACGGCGAAACCAGGATCGCCGGCACCCGCACGCCCAGCCGGTCGAAGTGGAACGCATCCAGCGTCCCCGTGTCCTTCGGCTGCGCCACAAAACCGTCCGGCATGCAGCTTGGCGGCGGCACGTGGTCATAGATCCCGCCGTGCTCGTCATACACAATCAGCAGCGCTGTGTTCGGCCACAGCTTTGGATTCTGCCGGATGTGGTTGTAAACATCGGCGATGAACTGCTCGCCTGCGCGCACGTCGTGGTCCGGATGCTGATCGCACGCGATCGCCTCCCCGCTCCCGTCCGGCGCGTCGTGATCCGTGTAATTCGGCTCCACAAAGCAGTAATCCGGCAGCGCGTTCTTGTCGCACGCCGTCTTAAAGTCCTCCCACGTCCCAAAAATCGCCGGCTGATTCTTGAGCAGGTTCACCACCTCCATCGTGGAGCTGGCCTCGTCGTAATAGAACAGCTTGCAGGTGTGATTCGCCGCCAGCATCCGATCGTAGATGGCCTTCCATTCCTTTCCCTCGTAGAACAGGTCCATACTCACCTGACCGAACGACGTCCCGTAATGCGCAAAGGCGCGATTGCATATCGTCGGTCCTGGAATCGATGCGAACCAGCGATTGAACACCGCGTAGTTCCTCGCCAGTGTCGTCAGCACCGGCAACTTGTCGGGCGTGAAGTAGTACAGAATCTTCGCCGAGTGCGCCGTGTTCTGCTGCTGATTGAAGTAGCTCTTCACAAAGCCCTGCATCGTCGCCGGGAGCGGCGGCCCTTTCTGCGGATCGTTGAAGATCTGCAGATTCACGGCCGCAAAATGATGATTTGGATCCGGATCGAGCTGCGACTGATACGCCGCCAGCGGCTGCACCTTCACCGCCGCGCCCGTGTTGTCGGGATTCGACTCGGTGCCGTCCAGCCCATCGATCTTCGCGTTCTCCGCCTTCAAAGCACCCAGCATGTGATCGAACGAGCGGTTCTCCATCATCAGAACCACGATGTGTTTCAGTTGCTGAATGCCGGGCAGGCTCCGATCCAGCGCCATAACTTAACCTCGGGAAACAAAAGGTCCGCCGCGCGGGAACGGGAAAGGGGCTGGACCTGAAAGGCCAGTCACGGGCTCGACCGCAGTTCTTACCGACTGAGCTCGCGTGAAGGGGAGTGGGCAAAGGACATCGCGACGACATCCGCAGGGCGTCAACAGGGGAGAGCGTGTCACGCATCATAGTCCGCTCCCGCGCCTGCTGACAATCGTGTTGCGAACCCGCGCCGCGTTTCACATAAGACTCGCCGCACAGCAAGAAGTTACTGCAGTCCTATTCGCGAAACCCGAACTTCTCGCGTCCTGAACTAAAATTCAGCGAGCCCGCCATGCCCTTCAGCCGCCGCACATTCGTGAACCTCGGCCTCGCTGCAACGGCCGAATCCATCGCCCGCCGCAGTCGCCTTTACGCCTCGCCACTCGCATCCGTCCCGGCCGCAGAACTTGCCGCGGACCCTCGCCGTCCGCAATTCCATCTGCTGCCCGCCGCCAACTGGATGAACGACCCCAATGGCCCCATTTACTGGCGCGGCCAGTACCACATGTTCTGTCAGTACAACCCCAATGCGGCAGTCTGGGGCGATATGCACTGGGCTCACGCGGTCAGCCCCGACATGCTCCACTGGCGCCACCTCCCTATCGCGCTCGCGCCCCAGCCGCACGGCGCCGATGCCGCCGGCTGCTTCACTGGCACAGCAATACGCGACGGCAACCGCGTCGTTGTCCTCTACACCGGCGTCATCGACACCGCGCCGCCAGGCAGTTCTCCGGGCTTCAAAGAATCGCAATGCATCGCCATCGCTTCCGATCCTGATCTCACACAATGGAACCAGGATCCCGACCCCGTCATCGCCGCGCCGCCTCCTGGGCTCGACGTCACTGGCTTTCGCGACCCGACCCCGTGGCGCGAGGGCAACACCTGGTACCTCGCGGTGGGTTCCGGCATGCGCGGCCAGGGCGGAGCCGTGCTCCTCTATCGTTCCGCCGACCTGCGCCACTGGGAATACCTGCACCTCCTCGCCCACGGCGTACCCACCAGTAGCTCCGACCATGATCCTGTCGCCTCCGGCGATATGTGGGAGTGCCCGGACTTCTTCCCTCTCGGCGACAAGCACGTGCTCATCTACTCAACGCAGGGCAAGACCTTTTGGCAGTCCGGCACGCTCGATACCGCCGCGATGCTCTTCCATTCCGAGCGCAGCGGCATTCTCGACTACGGCTCCTTCTATGCGCCCAAGACGCAGCTCGATCGCCTCGGCCGCCGCATCCTCTGGGGCTGGATCCCAGAAACCCGCCCCGTCGCGGAATACCGTGCAGCCGGTTGGGCCGGACTGATGTCTCTCCCCCGCGTGCTCACGCTCGATAACAACAACGATCTGCGCGTCGCGCTTCTGCCGGAATTCGACCAGCTGCGCAGACCGGAAAGACGCCTCCGTCTGACGGGGGACGCAGCGCAGGCCGGGCAGCAACTTGCCGGCTTGACACTTCGCGAAGCCTGCGGCGAAATTGTCATCTCTTTCCGTGAAGAGTCCGAGCCTCTCCAGTTCGCGCTCGTCGCAGCGCAGAATCCTGCGACCAGCTGGCTCACTTGTAGCTATGACCCTTCTTCCCCGGGCCACATCTCCATCGACGACCATCCCTTGCCGCTCGGCGCCGGCGACTCCGCCGCCAGCGTCGAGTTGCGTTTCGTTATGGACGGCTCCGTCATCGAGTGCTTCGCCAATAACAGCAGCACCCTCACGAAGCGCTTCTACTATCCAGGCCCAATGGCACCCGCAATCGGCATCGACTTGAAAAGCTCGATAAAGAATCTCACTCGCCTCTCGATCGCACAGGTCGCACCTATTTCAGCCAACCGCCTGACCACCTGAACTTCCCAGCGAACACAACTTGGCTATTGGCTACTGGCTATTCCTAATCAGTCGTCATCGTCCTTCCGCACCCCGTGCGGATGCGTCAGCATCCACGGCACTGGCTTCGACCCCATCGCGTCCTTCCAGAGGATCACGTTCAGCTTCACCGGATCGGCCCGATCCTCGCGCGTGAAGTCCATCTTCGCCGACTCCTTTGCCCCCTCGGCCTTCGGCGCGTTCGCTGTGTAGATCAGCCCGTTGTCCCGGTTCCTGTAGTCCGCGCTGAACGCCGGCTGGTCCCCGGCCCCGGAAAACTCCGGCGCCATCAGCGGCGCAAACGCGTCGTTGTTATTCATCGGAGGACACCCCAGCAGCGTCAGCATCGTGTGCACCGTGCTCACCGTCGTGTAGAACGTGTGATCCACCACCGGCTCCTCCTTCCGTGGTGCGTATTTGCTGATCACAAGCGAAATCGACCGATGCGCATCCACGTGATCCGCCCCGTCCTGCGCGTCATCTTCCAGCACGAAGAATGCTGTCGAATCCCAGTACGCGCTGTGGCTCACCGCATCCACCGCGCGCCCCACCGCCAGATCGTTATCCGCCACCGATGCTTTAGGCGTCGGCATGCCCGCACGCGTGCCCGCCGTATGGTCGTTCGGCAACCGCAGCATCACGAACGCCGGCATCGTGTCGTGTCCCGCCTTCAGATCTGTTGTCCACTCCTTGAAATGGGTCAGAAACTCGTTCACCCTCAGCTGATCCGGAAAGCTCAGATTGAAATCCGGATACTCCGGATCGAAATGTCCCACCAGCTCCGGCTTGACCGCCACGTTCTTGTAGATCAGCGGAATCGCCCACGGATATTCGCTCGTTCCCCCGCCATAGTTTGCCGGGATCGGATCGCCTTTGCGGATAAACGCGTGCTCGCAATAGTGCTCTCCCTCAGGCGTTCCGCCCGCCTGCGGCATCGGCCGATCCTTGGGCGCCTCGCCCGAATCGTCACAGAATTTCGTCGAGATGAACTCGCCGAAGTGATACAGCGACTTGTGGCTGCGAGCCAGATCGGTCCACAGATACCCGCTCCCGGGCTCATCGATGTCCGGAATATTCTCAAGCAACGGATAGCCGTCCTCCACCACGCCCTCAAAGTCGTACGGCCGCTCATGCCCGCGATACGCGATCTGCCATGTGCGCTCGTTGTAATCGCTGTTAATCGCCGCCGTCGACCACACATGCCCGTCGCCCGACACCTCGCCCGAGTCGTAGAAGTTATCCAGCACCCCGAACTGCTTCGCCAGCGCATGCAGATTCGGCGTAATGTCCTCGCCGTACATCGTCAGCGATGGATCGTCATCCCCCGCGCCCAGATCGCCGAAGATCTGATCGTAAGTCCGGTTCTCCTTGATGATGTAGATCACGTGCTTGATTTTGTCGCCGCCCCCCTCGAACCCGATCTTCTTCTGTGCCGCATTCATTAGGTTGCTCGCCAGCACTTCCTTCGTGAGTTCCGGCAGATGTGCCTTTACTTCGTTCACATCGATCGTTGCCAGCGACCCGTGCAGCATCGATGCAATGTAGGTGTGCGCCCGCCCTTCCAGCCTCATCGGCGCATTGGCCGGCGGATTCGGTGCTGCCGGCTGTGGCGCCCCGTTCGGTGCGGTTCCCTTGCCCTTGCCCGTCGCAACATAAAGGTGATCACCCTGGGTCGCGATTGCCGTCGGATACCACTCGGTCGGAATGAACCCGCTCGGGATCGCGTGGGCGTCTTTCCCCCCCGCCTTCAGATTGAACACCGCCACCGCGTCCGACCCCGAATTCGCTGCGTAGAGGGTGGCGCCGTCATCGGAAATCGCGACCCCATCCGGCATCGCTCCAAAGAAAGCCTGCCCCGGCAGCCGCGTGTCGTAGAGCGTCACCAGCCGCATCGTCTGTCCCGACACTTGTACCGCCGCGACCGCGTCGCGGTTCGCCAGCGCGACGTACAGCATCTTCTCGTCCGGGCTCAGCGTCATCGCCATCGGATGCGAGCTCGGCGAAACCGGCCGTGACGGCGCCAGCAGCGGCAACTGCTGCACGACCTTGCCGCTCTTCAGATCCAGTTCCGCCACTGCCGATCCATTCCACAGCGACGCCCACGCCCGCCGCCCGTCTTTGCTCGCCACCACGGCCACCGGATATGTCGATGGCACGACCGGCCCGCTCGACAGGTCGAACCGCGTCTCCAGCTTTCCGCTCGCCGTGTCCAGCAACAGCACGTCGTCGGAGTACTCGTCCGCTACCAGAATCTTCTCCGCGCCGTCTTCGCCCTTCACCACCGCAATCCCCGCGGGTGCCGGAATCGCCTTATCTTCGCCCAGGTCCGTCGGCCCGTGATTTTGCTTCTGGCCTCCGGTCAACTCGCGCATCGGCACTGGAATCAGCCGCTCCGGCTTCAGCACATCCGTTGCGGACGCCTCCGGCGCAAACCCATAGACGCCGATCGCGTTCCCGGTCTCATCGGGCTTGCCGCCCTCCGGTTCGCTCAGCGAGTCGAAGCTCACATACAAATGCGACCCATCGGCCGAAAATGCGATCCCGGAGTAATAGGTCTGCGGCTGCTGGACCTCCGTCCGCGGCTCCGGATAATCCGTCAGTTTGCCCGTCGTCGTGTCCAGAATCGCAATCGACTGCTCGTAGTTCGACTCCACCGTGCCGAACCCCGCATTGACCAGCGCCAGATAGCGATGGTCCGGAGACCAGGCCGTGGCCATCGGCAGGCTGTTCAGCGGCTGGGGCGACCCAGGCACCGGGCCCACGATCTCCTTGCTGGTCGACAGGTGGATGGTCTGGGCGGCGGCAAGTCCCGCCACCATCGAAATCAGCAAGGCGCAGGTGATACGCAGCATGCGAGGTGTCATTCGGTTCTATCGTCTCCAGGGCGGATGAACGCGGCGTAAATGCTACATCATCCGAGCGATCCAGGGCTGGCCGGGCTCAGGTAACACGATCGTAACGACGATTCCGCCCCGGTCCAGGGAGCCTTACAAAAGTGTTACATCCGCCCCGACAATCCGGCTGCTACGGTGGAATGAGCGGCGCATTTTCGACGCCGAAAATCCATCTCCACGGGACTCCAAGCCTTACATGTCAACTCAGGTTGCAATCCCCGAAGCAGAGGAACAGCTTATCTCTGCGGTTCCTGTTGCAGGAAATGCGGCTGCCGGTTTCGCCCGGCAGGAACGCATCGCCGCCATGCCCAAGCTCGGCCGTAAGCACCAGAGCGGAATGAACTGGTTCACCACGGTTTTCATGGTGATCTTCCACGCGGGAGCTATCGCGGCGCTGTTCATGTTCACATGGAAAGCCCTCATCTGCGCGCTCGTGCTCTGGGTCCTGGCCACTAACGTCGGCATCGGCATGTCCTACCATCGCCTGCTCACGCATCGCGGCTACCGCGTGCCCAAGTGGCTGGAATACGCCCTCGCCGTCTGCGGCACTCTCGCTCTTGAAGGCGGACCGGTCTTCTGGGTCTCTCTCCACCGCGTTCATCATCAGCTTTCCGACCACGAAGGCGACCCGCACACCCCGCACGAAGGCGGCTGGTGGGCGCACGCCGGCTGGATCCTCATCGGCGACTCCCTTAGCGGCGAAACCGAATCCCTCGCCCGTTACGTGCCCGACCTCATGCGCGATCGTTTCATGGCGCTGCTCAGCAAATACCACTGGGTTCCTCAGGTGATCGCCGCGTTCGTCTGTTTCGCCATCGGCGGATGGCCGGCCGTAATGTGGGGCATCTTCCTGCGCACCACCATCGGCCTCCACGCCACCTGGCTGGTCAACTCTGCCACCCACATGTGGGGCTCGCGCCGCTTCAAAACCCGCGACGACTCGCGCAACAACTGGTGGGTCGCCCTCATCACCGGCGGCGAAGGCTGGCAC
This sequence comes from Acidobacteriaceae bacterium, assembly GCA_035545435.1. GTDB lineage: Bacteria > Acidobacteriota > Terriglobia > Terriglobales > Acidobacteriaceae > Palsa-343. The sequence goes on from DASZYN010000447.1 coordinate 9,512, forward strand.
AATAACCACCACGCCCATCCGGTTTCCGCGCGCCACGGCCTCCGCTGGTACGAGTTCGACATCAATTACTACGGCATCTGGCTGCTGGAAAAGGTCGGCCTTGCCCGCCAGATCCAGGTCGCCCAGTACGACCCGGCGAATCCGCGTCCCGCCGGCACGGCATAGACCCGCCCCTCCGGCACCCGGAACCTGAGAAAATGAAAGTGCTCGCGATGCAAGCCAGTCGCGGGCACTTTGTCTTTGGTCCTATGCGCCTCTCCGGCCGCCGCCGCAACATGGTTCTCTTCACCCTGCTTGGGGTGTGCCTCATCGGCGTTGCCGTCGTCCTCAACGTCGGCTGGATCGTCCTCAACTGGCGGCGCATCGTCCCCATGGCCATCGGCATCCCGTTCTTCGCGCTTCTTATCGCCGGCGTCGCCCTCAATACCGTCTTCCTCGTCCGCGAAGTCCGCCGCAACGAGCGCCACGATGCCTTCCTGAGCGCCGTTACCCACGAGCTCAAGACCCCCATCGCGTCCATCCACCTTTATCTCGAGACTCTCCAGCGACGTCACATCGACGATGCCCAGCGCGCTGAGTTCTACAGCCGCATGCTTGCCGACAGTGAACGGCTTCTCGCCACCGTCGAGCAGGTTCTTAAGGCCGGCGAAGTCGGACAACGCGCTCGATCCGATATCCGTGTTTCCGTCGACATGCACGCTCTGGTCGAGGAATGCATCCGCACCACGCTCCAGCGCCACCATCTCGAAGAGAAATCCATCGGCCTGCGCGTGGACGAAGCGCAGCTTCCCATGTTCGTCCGCGGCGATCCCAACGAGCTCCAGACGGCCCTTCTCAACGTCCTCGGCAACGCCGTGAAGTACTCGCCCGATGGCGCGAACATCCGCGTCGCGCTCAGTATCGAAAACGATGCCTGGGTGCGTGTCAGTGTCACCGACCAGGGCATCGGCATTCCCGCCGCCCATCTCAAGCGCATCTTCCGCCGTTTCTACCGCGTTCCCACTCGCACCGTGCTCGGCACCAAGGGAACCGGCCTGGGGCTCTACCTCGTCCGCACCATCGCCCGCCAGCACGGCGGGGATGCCACCGCCGAGAGCGAAGGCGAAGGCCGCGGAGCCACCGTCAGCCTCCAGCTGCCACGCATTCTCACTCCGCTCGTGGGGCAGCAATAAACGATGGCGCGCATCCTGATCGTCGAAGACGAAACCAATCTCGCCCAGGGTCTTCTCTTTAACCTGCAGGCCGAAGGTCATCAGGTCAGCGTTGAGAGCGATGGCGAATCGGCCCTCAATTGCCTCCGCCGCGAACCCTTCGACGCCGTTGTCCTCGACGTGATGCTGCCCGGCAAGAATGGATTTGAAGTGGCCACCGCGCTTCGCGCTGAAGGCAACTACGTCCCTGTCCTTATGCTGACCGCGCGCGCCCGCAGCCAGGACGTCGTTAGCGGATTTGCGGCCGGCGCCGATGACTACCTGCCCAAGCCTTTCGACCTCAACGTCCTGCTTGCGCGGCTGAACGCGCTCCTGCGCCGCATGCAATGGCCTCGCGCGCCGGAAAAGCGACCTGCTCGGCCCGACGACCCTTCCGCCTTCGACTTTGACGGCCGCCACATCGACTTCGAAGCCCTGGAGTTGCATGCCCACGGTCGTACCGTCCGCCTCACCCTCATGGAGTCCGATCTCCTCCGCCACCTTACGCGCAACCGCGAGCGCATCGTTTCGCGCAGTGAGCTGCTGGAACAGGTGTGGCACGTGCGCGAGGACACCGACACCCGCGCCATCGACAACTTCATCGTCCGCCTCCGCCGCTATATCGAAGATGACCCCGCCGCGCCCAAATATCTTCAGACGGTTCGTGGCGTCGGCTACCGATTTGTACCGAACCCGGAGCAGGCTCATGATTGATGCCGGCTCTCGCTCCGCATCCATCGCGCGGCAACCGCATCTCCTAAAAGGGAGGAAATGATGAAAGAAGTGACGCTCCGCGTCGAAAACATGCATTGCGGAGCCTGCGTGCGCCGCGTGTCGCAGGCACTGGAGAAAGTCGGCGGAGTGACCGTCGATGAGGTTCGCATCGGCGCCGCCCGCGTCCGTGCGTCCGATGACGTGCCGGAGACGTCTATTCTGAGCGCCATCGAAAAAGCGGGCTATCCAGCTCACCTGGAGCACTAAGGAGCCTTGACTGACCTCGGCCTTAAACGTCACGGCTTCGGCCGTGACCCAAAGGGGACTTAAGATATGCGGCTTTAGCCTCTGAAGGGTGTTTTCATTCCTCAGAGTTCTCGCGGGGCTTCAACCAGCTATGCACGCAGCCGAAAAAGCAAAGACCGAAACAACACCCGCGATCCCGGCCAACGGAAACGTCCGCACCATCACCCTCCCCGTCATCGGCATGTCCTGTGCCGCCTGTCAGTCGCATGTCGAACGCGCGCTGCGCTCCACCTCCGGTGTCACCGACGCCACCGTCAACCTGCTCACCAATTCAGCCCGCGTCAGTTTCAATCCCGCCATCGCGAAGCCCGAGGACCTCATCGCCTCGGTACGGGAATCCGGCTACGATGCGACCTTGCCGGTCGACCCCAACTCCGCGGCCCCCGCCGAAACCGCTGCCGCAGAAGGCCCCCTCCGCGCCAAAGCCATTTTCACCCTCGCCGGCGGCGTGCTCGTCATGCTGCTCATGGGCGCGCATCACTGGTTCGCGCCGGCGGCGCCGCTGCTGTTTGCGATTTCGCCCCGCACCCTCGAATACATCATGCTCGCCATCACCCTGGCCGGCATGATCTGGGGCGGCGGCATCATCTACCGACAAGCCTGGACCGCCGCCATCCACGGTGGCACCAACATGAATACCCTGGTCGCCCTCGGCACCGGCGCCGCGCTCGCGTATTCGCTGGCAGCAACCACCATGCCCGGCCTCTTTCGCCGTCATGGCCTTCACCCCGACGTCTACTACGACGCCGTCCTCCTCATCCTCGGCTTTCTCCTCCTCGGCCGCTGGCTCGATGCGCGCGCCAAACGGCGCACCCTCGACGCGCTGCACGAGTTCATGAAGTTGCAGCCTCGGTCAGCACGCATCCTGCGTAACGGCCAGCAAATCGAAGTACCCCTCGCCGAAGTTGCCGCTGGTGACACCGTCGTTCTCCGCCCCGGCGAGCGCGTTCCCGTCGACGGTGTGGTCCTCTCCGGCGTCACCTCGATCGACGAATCCCTGATGACCGGCGAATCCCTGCCGGTCACGCGCAAGCCCGGAGATCGCGTCATTGGCGGCTCGCTCAACTTCGACGGCGCCATCGAGTACCGTGCCACTTCCGTGGGCGCCGACAGCGTTCTCGGCCAGATGATGCGGCTCGTCGAAGAAGCGCAGTCCTCGCGCGCGCCCATGCAGCAGCTCGCCGATCGCGTCAGCGCCATTTTCGTTCCAATCGTCCTCGCCCTTGCCGCGGCCACTTTCCTCATTTGGATCTTCGCGAGCGGTGGTTCGGGGCGAGCCTTTGCCGTCGCCGTGGCTGTGCTCGTCATCGCCTGCCCCTGTGCCATGGGCCTCGCCGTGCCTGCAGCCCTTACCGTGGCGATCGGGCGCGGAGCCCAACTCGGCATTCTCTTCAAAGGTGGTGAAAGCCTCGAGCGCCTCGCCCGCATCGACACCCTCGTGCTCGATAAGACCGGCACCCTCACCGAAGGAAAGCCCGAGGTCGTCGCGGTCCAGGCTCTCAACGGCACATCGGAAGACGAAGTCCTTTCCCTTGCTGCGGCCCTCGAACAAAGATCCGAGCATCCTCTCGCCCACGCAATTCTTGACGCCGCCGCCCGGCGCAGCCTCAAAATTCCCGCAGCCGATGAAGTCCGCGCGCTCCCCGGCAAGGGCATTCAAGGCTTCATCAGCGGTCAGCGCATCGCAGCAGGAAACTCCGTTCTTCTCGACGATCTCGGTGTCCCCATCCCGACCGCTAACTCCGCCGAACCCGGCACCACGACGATGTATGTTGCTCGCGGCAGCTCAGTCGTCGGCATCATTCAGGCTCGTGACACCCTGCGCGCAACAGCATCCGACGCCATCGCAGGTCTGCGCCGCCTCGGGATCCGCACCGCCATGCTCACCGGCGACACATCCGCAACAGCCGAATCCATTGCCCGTGCCGCGGGCATCGATCAGGTCTGGGCCGGCCTTCTTCCCGATCAAAAGCTCGCCAAAATTCGCGAGCTCCAAAGCCAGGGCCATCGCGTTGCCATGGCCGGCGACGGCATCAACGACGCCGCAGCCATCTCCCAGGCCGACGCCGGCCTCGCCATGGGCACCGGAGCCGACCTCGCCCGTGAAGCCGGCGATGCCATCCTCCTTCACGGCGAGCCCCGCCAGATTCTCGACGCCGTTCTGCTCGCGCGCCAGGCCTTGCGCGTTATGCGCCAGAACCTCGGCTGGGCCTTTGGATATAACCTGCTCGGCATCCCCATCGCCGCCGGCGTGCTCTATCCCGCCTTCGGCATCCTGCTCAGCCCCGCCATCGCAAGCGCCGCCATGGCCCTCAGCTCGGTCAGCGTCCTCACCAACAGCCTGCGGCTCCGCAGATTTACCCCGCGATAAACTGACTTCGTGCGCATCCTCACCCGCTACATCCTGAAGGAAGTCGCGTCTCACGCGGCCATCGGGGGTGCCATCTTTACCTTTGTTCTCTTCATCCGCTATCTCCCGCACCTGCTGGAGATGATCGTCCGCAACAGCGCCTCCCTCGGCTCCGTCTTCGAAATCGTTGCCCTCACCCTTCCTGACATGTGCACCGTCACCATCCCCATGGCGGTGCTTGTCGGCATCCTGCTCGGCCTCAGCCGCCTTGCCGCCGACAGTGAAATCACCGCCATGCGCGCCTCGGGCATCGGCGTGTGGAGCTTCGTGCGCGTGGTTGGCGTCGTATCCGTTGTCGCCTGGGGTGTGAGCCTCTTCAACACTCTCTATCTCGCGCCAAAATCAGCCGCTGCCATGCGCCGCCTCGAGGAATCCCTCGCCAACGCACAGGCCTCCTTTGAAGTCCAGCCGCGCGTCTTCTATGAGGATTTCAGGGACTACGTCCTTTATGTGCAGGACGTTCGGTCCGGAACCGGTGCGGCCAACTGGCGCGGCATCTTTCTCGCCGATGTCACGCACCCGAATGCTCCAAAAATCACCACTGCGGATCGCGCCACCGTCGTCAATAGCCGAAATCAGGCCATGACCATGCGTCTCCGCGACGGCACTGAAAGTCAGGTTGTCCCCGATCAGCCCAGCCAGTACACCATTTCCACCTTCGGCCAGACGGATTTGCCGCTCCAGACCGGAGGTCAGGAAGATGTCCGCCTCGGCCGCAGCGATACGCCCATCCTTGCCATGAGTACCCGCGAGTTGCTCACCCGGTCGCATGGCCGCAACGGCAGCATCTACCAAATCGAGTTCGAAAAGCGCCTCGCCTATCCTGCCGCCTGTATCGTTCTCATGCTCGTGGGCGTGCCCCTCGGCATCTCCTCGCGCCGCGGTGGCAAGGGCGCGGGTTTCGTCCTCACCATCGCTCTTGTCTTCGTCTACTACTTCCTCTCTTCGACCGGGACCGCGCTCGCCCGGCAGCATAAGGTTCCGGCCTTCCTCGGTGTCTGGCAGGCCAACATTGTCTTTGCCGTTTGCGGCGTTGTATTGCTGCGCCAGATGGCTACCGGCGGCGCGGCGCTCTCCGCCCTCACCTCGCTCGGCAACTGGTTTCGGCTGCGTGCCGAAGAGTCCGCCTCGTCGGCTGGCCCGGTGAAGGCCACCGTCCGTAAACGCGCACCCCGCGGCCGCTTCCCGCTCATTTTCGACGAGTACGTCCTTCGCGAATTCCTCACCACCTTCGTGATGGTCCTCGTCACCTTCGTCATGCTCATGCTGATCTTCACTTTCTTTGAGCTGCTCAGCGACATCATCCGCAACAAAACCCCTCTGATCACCGTAGGGGCGTACCTCATCAATCTCACGCCCAGCATGATTTACCTCATCACCCCCCTCAGCGTCCTCATCGGCGTGCTGGTTGTGTTTGGGGTCATGAACCGCAACAGCGAGATGACCGCCATGAAGGCCACGGGCGTCAGCCTCTACCGGATCACGGTCCCGGTCGTCGCCATCGCTGCCATCCTCTCCGTCTCGCTCTTCATGTTCGACGAACTGTACCTGCCTCAGGCCAACCGCCGCCAGGAATCGCTGCGCAACGTCATTAAAGGCAAGCCCGCCGAAACCTTCCAGCACCCCGGCCGCAAATGGATCTTCGGTCAGCAGCGTCCTGGCCAGCCCGGCCGCATCTTTTATTACGAGTACTTCGATCCGGATCTGGATACCTTCGGCAACATTTCCGTTTTTGAATTCGCTCCTGGATCCTTCACCATCTCCAGGCGCATTTTTGCCTCGAGGGCCCATTGGGAGCCCAGCCTGAATACCTGGGTCTTTGAAGACGGCTGGGATCGCACCTTCAGCGGAGCCGAGATCACCTCCTACGAGTCTTTCCCCGTCAGAACCTTTCCGGAAATCTCGGAGGAGCCGTCCTATTTCAAGAAAGAAGTCCGCCCATCGTCTGAAATGAGCTTCGGCGAACTGGACGACTATATCCACGACCTGCGCCAGAGCGGATTCAACACTGTCCCGCTGCGCGTGCAGCTCAACCACAAGCTCGCTTATCCCCTCATCACCCTGGTCATGGCCGTGCTCGCCATTCCCTTCGCGCTCTCGATGGGCAAGCGTGGCTCCCTGTCCAGCATCGCCATTGCCATCGGCGTTGCCATTGCCTATTTCGTGGTTTCAGGATTCTTTGAGGCCATGGGCAATGTGAGCTGGCTGCCCGCGTTTCTGGCCGCCTGGTCCCCCGACCTCCTCTTCGGCCTCGCCGGAGCCTACCTCCTGCTCCGTACTCCCACGTAAGCTGGAACAATACGTATGTTCAGAAACCTTCAGCCCCTCCTTCCTTACATGCGCCGCTATTGGCGCGGCTACCTGTGGGGCTGTCTCTGCACCGTCCTCGCGAACGCCATCTGGGTGCAGTTCCCGCGCGTGATCGGCATCGCCGTTGACGACCTGACCGTCCGCGTGACCTGGAACAAGATCTTCAGCTATGCGGGCATGCTCCTGGCCGTCACCGTGGCTCACGGCATCCTGCTCTTCCTCATGCGCTGGATCATCATCGGTATCTCACGGGATATCGAGTTCGATCTCCGCAACGACCTCTTCGCTCAGCTGGAAAAGCAGTCAGCCTCGTACTATCACGACCATCGCACCGGCGACATCATGGCCCGCATGACGAACGACCTCAACGCGGTTCGCATGCTGCTGGGTCCGGCCATCATGTATACGGCCAACACGGTGCTGTTCTTTGCCGGCGCGCTTTACTTCCTCCTCCGCATCAGCCCCATGCTCACGCTGATGGCCCTCGCCCCCATGCCGCTGGCCAGCATTCTTATCCAGTTCATGGGCCGCCGCATTCACGACCGCTTCGAGCGCATTCAGGCCATGTTCTCCGACATCTCTGCCCAGGCCCAGGAAAACTTCTCCGGTGCGCGCCTCGTCCGTGCCTTCGCTCAGGAGGAAGCCCAGGTCAAAGCCTTCGAGCGCTCCAATCAGGAATACATCCGCCGCGCGCTCCGTCTGGTTCGCCTCATGGGGATGCTCTGGCCCACGCTCGAATTCATGCTGGGCCTTGCCATGGTCATCTCGCTTCTCGTCGGCGGCCATCTGGTGCTCCAGCATCGCATTCCGGTCGGCGAGTTTGTCGCGTTTACCACCTACATGCTCATGCTCACCTGGCCCATCATTGCTCTGGGCTACGTGGTCAATCTCTTCGAACGCGGCACCGCGTCCGTGGTCCGTATCCATGAGCTGCTCACGGCGAAGCCCACCATCGATGATCGGGACGCCGTCCTCTCATCCGAAGGCTCGGAAATTCACGGCGCAATCGAGTTTCGTGACCTGCACTTCGCTTACCCCGCATCGAACGGCGATCCGGTGGAAGTCCTGCACGGCATCTCCCTGCGGATCCCCGCCGGAAGCAGCCTCGCACTGGTCGGCCCGACCGGTTCCGGCAAATCCACGCTGGTCAGCCTCATTCCTCGTCTCTACGATGCGCCTCCGGGAAGCGTGCTCATTGATGGACAACCGATCCGCGCCTGGCGCCTCGATTCCCTGCGAGCCGCCATCGGGTTTGTTCCCCAGGAAACATTCCTGTTCAGCAACACCATCCACGAGAACATTGCATTCGGCGTTCCCGGCGCTTCCGTTGCGGCTGTCGCCGAAGCCGCTCAGAGCGCCCATATCCGCGACGAATTTGACCTTTTCCCCAACCGGTTCGAAACCACGGTCGGCGAACGCGGACTCACCCTCTCCGGCGGGCAGAAGCAGCGTACCGCTCTGGCCCGGGCGATTCTCCGCAATCCGCGCATCCTCATCCTCGACGATGCCCTGGCCAGCGTTGACACCTATACCGAAGAGCAGATCCTCGAAGAGCTCCGCAGCGTTATGGCGGGGCGTACCACCATCCTCATCTCCCACCGCATTTCAACCGTGCGCCATGCCGACCGCATCGGCGTCCTGGTGCGCGGCCAGATCGTGGAGCTGGGCACCCACGAGGAACTGCTCGCGCTGAACGGCTACTATGCCAGCCTGTTCCAGAAGCAGCTGCTCGAAGAAGAGCTGGCCGTTACACACTAATCTCCCTAAGCAGTCCAGCTCGAAGCGGCCGGTTCATCAAAACCCGCCGACAGATGCGTGGCCGCTGTGGCCACCATCTGCGGCTCTGCATCCTCTCCGATCAGGCGCAACACCTCAGGATCTCGCGCCGCCACCGCCCACGCCTCGCGCACATCGCGAATGCACCCGATCGCTTCCCGGAAGCGGTCCGCCGACTCCAGCCGCGATCCCTCCAGACACAACGCAAAAACCGCCGCATAGAACTCGCTCAGTACCTTCGCCGAGTCTCCGCCTACGTCGGGACGCATCCGCGACTGCAGATGCATCAGGATCTCCAGCACCCTCCCGATCGCCGTCCGCCGCGCCGCGGTGTCGCGGCGTTCCACCGCATCGATGGCGTTGCGGAGAAAACGCATCATCCCGTCATACAGCGCAACGATCAGTTCCACCGGATTCATCCCGGCAATGGCCTGCTGCTGATAGTTCATGCCTCTCCGCCTGCGTCTGCCTCTCAGCGATTACCGTTGCTGGTTGTAACCGGTAATCGCGCTGTAAATCTGGTTTACATACTCGATCTGTTGCGGAATCTCCTGCAGGATGAAGTTAGCCGCATTCAATTCCGTCGTCAGTTGCTTCTTCTGCGCGTCGATCAGCTCTTCCTGATTGCTGATGTTCTGGTTCAGAGCCTTCTCCTGCGCCGAGTTCTGCTGCAGCGCCAGATAGATTGCACCGTGAGGACCACTACTGCCCGCGTTGTTCAGTGCTGTCGTCAGATTTTTCCCGAACGATGTGTAACTTCCGCTCGGCTGAAAGAAGTTCATCACGTCCTGGTAGCTGCTGTTGAGCATGGTGTCCAGCGTCGCCGTATTCAGCGTCAGCGTTCCGTCATACTTCGTGCTCGGGGTGATGCCCAGCTGCGAAAGCGCTGTCACCGCCCCGGAAGACTGGACGAACCCAATCGCCTGCTGCAGCTGCTCCTGCAGCATCGCGACTGTCGGATTACCGTAGAGCGGCTCCGCCGTCCCCGAGGAGCTGTTCGCCTCCTGGGTGTTCAGATCGCCGATGACCTTGTTGTACGCATTCACGAACGCGTTGATATCCGATTCCACCTGACTGTTGTTGTTCGTGATTTCAACCTGCACCGAATTGCCGGGCGGCGCGCTCAGCAGCTGCATCGTCACGCCCGGGATCGCCGTCGTGACCGTGTTCGAGCTGCTGCTCATCGCGGGCAGTCCATCCACCGAAAACTGAGCGTCCTGGCCCTTCTGCTGCCGGCTGAAGCTTACCCCTCCCGCCGTACTCGAACCGGTGGTCGCATCGCTGAGCCCGCTCGCATCGAGGGTCACTGAGCCCGCCGCCCCGCTGGTCGTGCTGATCAGGGTGAGCTCCGATTGCCCGGTGCCCACCGGCACGACGTTCGCCTGTACGCCGTATTGTCCTGCATTGATAAAAGAGGCCAGCGTCGCCAGAGTGTTGTTCTGCGGGATCAGCGCACCGCTGCTCGGGTCCCTGACCGTTCCGTCGGACAGGGAGATGGTCTGCGAGCCGATCTTCAAAGTGCCACTGAGCGTGTCGCCGCTGTTAACCGCCGTGCTCGCGTACGAAAATGCCTTCGCCAGCTGGCTGACCACGATGGTGTGGCTTCCGGCCGCCGCCGCCGACGTCGCATTCATCAGGGCCAGCACCGAGTTGTCCGAGCTCGATCCCTCTTTGCCCGAAAATGTCCCCTGGAAATCGGTCAGCGTCTGCAGCGCCGTTGCCAGCGAGCTGAGATCGGTCCCCATGCTCGTCAGCGCCGTGTCCTGAGCCCCCAGCGTCGTCAACTGGTTCTTCCACGGCGTCTCCACCGCCTGCAGATTCGTCACAATCTTATCCACCGTGGCCGAGACATCGAAGCCCTCGCCGCTGGTGGGCGAACCAAACGACAGACCGACGCTTCCCATGCTGCTCTTATCGACGCTTTCCGGATAAACCTTATCCAGCGCCTGAAACCTGCAGGTGCTTCGCCGTGTTGGGGGGCAGCGATCTTAGAAGGCCCTAAGACAGCGCGGGGAGCCGAAGCTCCCCGCCCGCCGTTCGCTGCCGGTTTGTTTACTGCAGCAGCTTGGTCACCATCTGTTGTGTGCTGTTGGCCTGCGCCAGAGCCGAGATGCCGGTCTGGGTCAGGATTTCGTACTTCGACATGTTGGAAGTCGCCGAAGCATAGTCGGTCGCCGTGATCGCGTTCTGCGCCGACGTGATGTTTGTCTGCTCGGAACTTGCGATGTTCGACGCCGCTGTCAGCGTGTTGATGTTCGCACCCACCTGGCCGCGCTGGTAGGCTACGGCGCTGATGGCGTTGGTTACGGTTTGCAGAGCCGCTTCCGCATTGGCCTGCGAGGCAAGGCTGGTTCCCGACAGGCTGGTGCCGACCGTGGCGCCGGCTGAGGTCCCGCCGGTCCCGGTCACCCCGCCCACCGTCGCCGTGATCTGCGTTCCCTGCACGGAGTTCAGAGCCGAGGACCCAACGCTGGACTGAGACAGGGCCCCAATCGTCACGTTGTAGTTCTTGCTGCCCGCGCTGGTGCCATCACTGGTGTAGATGTTCACGCCGTTGGTCGACTGCGAGAGCTGCTCGATCCCGTTGGTCGACGCATTTGCGATCGTGAAGCCGGTGATTCCGGCCGCCACGCCAGCCGCGGATACGCCGATGGTCAGGTTGTCGTTCAGCGGCGCAGGGGCCCCGTTGTTGTTCTGGTTGGGATTAGGCTGGTTGACCGGAGTCAGGCCCACCAGATAATTGCTGCCCAGGGCTGCCTGCAGAGCCGACACGAGGTCGGTGTTGTCCGTAGATTCTCCAGCAAGGTTGACGACAATCGGCGTGCTGCTCGAGCCGGTCGGTGTCAGCGTGAAGCCGCCCATCACCGCGGAGCCCGTGATGTTCGCCTCGGTGATCTGCGACTGCGACAGCGCATTGCTGCCCGTCCCGTTGGTGATCGCGATGGAGTCAACGTTGGCGTTGATGCCGACCTGGTTGATGGCCATGCTCACCGTTGTGTTCTGGTTCACGGTATTGGCGCTCACCGTGTAGTACTGCGCGTTGTTTCCGAGTGCCGTGGTGATCGCTGTGACGAGGTCTGCGGCGTTGTGGGCCGTGTTGATGCCGTTGCTCAGATTCAGAGTGATCGCACTCTGCGCCTGCCCGGCGATCGTCTGGTTGATGGTCAGCTGGCCGCCCAGAACCTCATTGCTGGTGAAGGTGAGCGATGCCTGGTTCGCTGCCGTCTGGGTAATGTTGCCCGACGGAGCCGCATTCCACGAAATGCCGGTAATGTTGTTCGCCGTTGCCGCTGCGGTGAGCCCCACGCTCAGCACACCGGTACCGCTGTTGTAGGCCACGGTGTAATTCGGGTTCGAGACGTTGCCGTTGAGCGCCTGGCTGACCACGCTGGCCAGGTTGGCCGTGTTGGTGCCGTTCAGGTCGATGGTCGTCGGTGTCAGGGCGGTTGCCGTCGCCGAGGTCGCCTGCTGCAGGCCGCTTGCCGTGATGGAGGTGATGCCGTGGCCCGTGCCGCCGGCAGTCGTTGCGATGGTCAGCGTGCCGTTGGAATAGCTTACGGTGAAGTCGTTGTGCCAGTCGTTGACCGACATCCCCGACTGCGCCGCCAGACCTGCCGCGATCGTGTTTGCCAGGTTCCCGGTGGTCACGCCGTTCAGGTTGATCGTTGCCGCCAGCGTGCCCGTCGTGGGATGCTGTGACGACGCTCCGTGCGTTGCGCTTGTACCGGACACCGCGAAGGACGTCAGGCCGTCTGCCGGGGTGCCGTTCACTGCGAGCGTCAGCGCGCCGGTGGTGTGGTTATAAGCAACTGTGTAGTCGCCCGCTGTTCCGCCCGCAGCGGTGATCTGCGCTTTGATCGCAGTCTGGAACGCGGTGTCGCTGGCCGCGTCATGACCGGCCGTCAGGCCGGTCAGATCGACGTCGAGCGACGTTCCGTCCACTGTACCGCCCGTCAACGCGATCGTGATCCCGCCCGCCAGGACATCGCCGGCAGCAATCGTGGTTCCGTTGGCCGCCCAGACCAGGTTCGAGACCGCGCCCGCTCCCGTTACCCCGGCATTCGTTGTCAGAGTGAGCGTGCCCGACAACGCGTCCGGGTTGCCGTTGACGCTGGCAATGGTTCCGCTGACGGAAGCGGTTCCCTGGCCGTTCCAGACCACATTCGAAGCGGCTCCGGCTGCGGTGTTGGTCAGAGCGGTTAAAGTCAGCGTACCGCTCAGGGAATCCCCGTTGGCGGCGGTCAGCTGATAGGTGCCGGCGCTCTGCGCGGCTGCCGCTGAGCCGGTGTTGCTGATGACCGGGAAGCCTGTCAGGTGATCGGCCGACGCGTGCGCCCCGAATCCGATTTGCAGCTGGTTGCCGTTCACGACGGACACGGTGTAGTCGGCTCCGCCTGCCTGCGTATTCATCGCCGTCTGCAGCTGCGAAGCCGCAGTGGTCAGATTGGTCGAGGTGATCGCCGTGCCCAGGTTCACGCTGATCGCGTTCGGGCTTCCGCTGCTGGCCGTAGGGGTAAAACCGAAGGTGCCCGTCAGCTGCGAACCGTTCACGATCGGCCCGGTCGTGATCACGCTGTAAGCGCCAGCGCCGCCCGCCGTCCAGGTGAGTGCCGTCGGCGAAGCCGCAAAGGTCCCGCCCTGCGTGGCGTTGACTCCTGCCGTCGTCCCGCCAGCCACGATATTGCCGCCCGCAAGCGCAGCGGCGGTCGCCGAGGCCGACGTCGCGGCGGCTGTATTGGTCTGCGTTCCGCCCAGGACTGAAGACCACGTCAGCGCGCTGGCCGTCTTGTCGGCGCCAAAAACCTGGATTCCGTTGTATTCCGTCGTGCTGCCGATCGTATTGATCTGGTTCAGAATGTCCTGGTACTCCTGATCGGCCGCGCTCATCTGCGAAGCCGTCAGGGTGCCGCCGCCCGCTTCGGTGGCCAGGGTAATGGCCCGATTCAGCAGGTTCGTCACCTGCGAGAGGGCTCCGTCGGCCACCTGCAGGAAACCGACGCCGGCCGTCGCGTTCGCTGAAGACTGCGTCAAAGCCGAAGAGTTCGCCTGCAGTCCGTTGGCAATGGCCAGCCCGGCTGAATCGTCCGCGCCGGAATTGATCCGCGACCCGGAGGACAGCTGTTGCAATGTGTTTTGCAGGTTGGTCTGCGTGGTGTTGAGGTTGTTCTCCGCGTAGATCGCCGAGATGTTGTTCAGGACTCCTAATGGCATATCGTATCTCCCTTGTTCAATCGGGTTCCTGAACAGGGCTCCGGACCTTTGACCCTTACACCCGCGGGAACCGCATGACTCATACCCTTCATCGGCCCCCCCTCTTTGCCCTTTATCCTCCTTGCTCCATTTGGCAATCCGCGTGCACCCTCCGCTGCCGCATTTCTCCCATTCATCTCCTCACCCCGCCCGCCGATAGGAGATAACAGGCGCAAAGGCGCCCGCCCATGATCCCTCTCACCCGCCTCAACGGTAATTCCCTGGTCGTCAACAGCGACCTCATCAAGTGCGCCGAGTCCTCGCCGGACACCATGCTCACCCTCATCAACGGCGAGAAGATCGTCGTCCTTGAGAGCTGCGACGAGGTCGTCCGTCGAACCATCGCCTGGCGCGGCTCGGTTCTGGCGGAAGCAGCCACGCATCTGCAGGCCGTGCCCTGGACCTCTACGGCCATCCTGCCCGGCGCGGAAAACTCTGAGGCTTCCGCCACGGCCTCTTCGCCCGACACTCGCCGGGCAAACTCCGAGGCCTGAGCCATGGACGCTGGCTCCCTCGGCGGTCTTCTCCTCGCTCTGGCCGGGATCCTCGCCGGCCTTCTCTTTGAAGGCGGCAACCTCAGTCAGATTCTGCAGCCGACCGCCGCCATGATCGTCTTTGGCGGTACGCTGGGCGCCGTGATGCTGCAGTTTCCCTTTCGCATCGTTCGCTCCGCCGCCCTTGGCCTCGTCCGCGTCTTCTTCCATCGCGGCGGAGGCGCCGCCGCCCTCCTCCGCACCATCGTTGCCTTCGCCAACAAAGCCCGCCGCAAGGGTATCGTTTCGCTCGATCAGGATCTGGCTCAGGTTACCGATCCCTTTCTGCGTCAGGCCCTCATGCTGGCCGTCGATGGCACCGAACCCTCGGAGCTCCGTCGCATCATGGAAGTTCAGATCGATGCCGTCAGCGAGAATGACGCGCGCATCCCCGCCGTCTTTGAATCCGCGGGCGGATTCTCCCCCACCATCGGCATCATCGGCGCGGTCATCGGGCTCATCCAGGTCATGCAGCACCTCGATCACATGGACGAGGTCGGCCGCGGCATCGCCGTCGCCTTCGTCGCCACCATCTATGGCGTCGGCGCCGCCAATCTTTTCTTTCTTCCCGCCGCCGGCAAGCTCCGCCAGCGCGCCCGTGAAGATCAGCGCCTTCGCGAGATGGCCCTGGAAGGCGTTATCTCCATCGTCGAAGGCATGAATCCGCGCATGATCGAGATCAAGCTCGCCGGCTTTCAGGGCAGCGCTGCTGCGCCATCGGTCAACAGCGATCAGCCGCGCCTGGTCGCGGAGAAGCGCGCTTGAACTCCGGCCGGCTCAAATCCCGTCGTACCTCCGACCACGTTCACCATGACCGCTGGCTGGTTTCCTACGCCGATTTCATCACTCTGCTCTTCGCCTTCTTCGTCGTCCTCTACGCCAGTTCGAAGGCTGACCAGCAAAAGCAATCGCAGATTGCCCACTCCATCCGTTCCGCCTTCGAAGCTCTCGGCGTCTTTCCCTCTCCGCCTCGCGCCGACAGCCACGCGCCACCCGATTCCCAGGCCTCCATTCCTCCCGTCAATGTCGTCCTCGGCGACGACCTTGCCGCTTCTCCCGAAATCCAGCAGGATCTGCATCGGCTCCAGAACGAGCTCGCCGCGACCCTCGCAGCCCAGGTCGCCCAGCACAATATCGCGCTCAAACTCGGCCGCGACGGCCTCACGATCTCCCTGCGCGAATCCGGCTTCTACGACAGCGGTTCCGCCCTCCCGCACTCCCAATCCAGACCCACACTCGAAAAAGTAGCCGCTACCATCGGCGCCACGCCCTACGACATCCGCATCGAAGGCCACACCGACAACGTCCCCATTCACACGGCGCAGTTCGCCTCAAACTGGGAGCTCTCCACGGCCCGCGCCACCGAACTGGCCAAGCTGTTCATCGTCAACTACCGCTTCTCTCCCGCTCGCCTCTCCGCTGCCGGCTTCGCCGAATATCATCCTGTCGCCGGCAACGACACCCCGGAGGGCCGCAGCCAGAACCGCCGCGTCGACATCATCGTTCTGCCCAGAATCAGCGTCGTCCCGACTCAGAACCAACACTAAATTCCCGCATCTCGCACCAGCGGATGACTCCCTCGCTTCTTTACTCGCTCTTACTCGCTTTTCTCTCGCTTCTTCCTCGCAACTCGCTCGCCGTTCGCTCGTCTTCTGCTTCCTCCACCTGCGCTCCGCGCCCTGCCTTCAAAATCCCAGCACCGGGTGCGGTACATACGCCGCCTCCAGCGCCGCCATCTCCTCCGACGTCAGCTTCACAGCGAGCGCCGCCACTGCGTCCTCCAGATGATTCCGCTTCGTCGCCCCCACAATCGGCGCTGTAATCCCTGGCTTCGCCAGCATCCACCCCAGCGCCAGCGATGCCTGCGAGACTCCGCGTTTCTTCGCCAGCGCAGTCAGTGCCTCCACGACTTTCTGATCGGCCTCTTCCGTCTTCGAGTACATCGTGTTCCCGAACCGGTCCGTCTCCGACCGCTTCGTCGTCTCGCTTTGCCACGGCCGCGCCAGCCGCCCGCGCGCCAACGGACTCCACGGAATCACGCCGATCCCTTCCTCCCGGCACAGCGGAATCATCTCCCGCTCCTCTTCCCGATAGAGCAGGTTGTAGTGATTCTGCATCGACACGAACCGCGTCCACCTGTGCTTCTCAGCCAGATACAAAGCCTTCGCAAATTGCCACGACTGCATCGACGAGGCCCCAATATACCGGACCTTCCCCGCCTTCACCACATCGTGCAGCGCCTCCAGCGTCTCCTCGATCGGCGTCTCCTCGTCCCAGCGGTGAATCTGGTACAGATCCACGTAGTCCATCTGCAACCGCTTCAGGCTCTCGTCCAGTTCGAAAACAATCTCCTTGCGCGAGAGCCCCCGCCCGTTCGGCTCTTCGCGCATCACGCCCCACACCTTCGTCGCCACCACCACCGACTCGCGCCGCACGTTCTTCTTCAGAAAACGCCCCAGCACCTCCTCACTCGCTCCGCTCGAGTACACATTCGCCGTGTCGAAGAAATTGATTCCCAGATCGAGCGCCTGCTTCAGGAAGGGCTGGCTCTCCTCTTCGTTCAGCGCCCACGCATGCCGCCCCGCCTGCGGCTCGCCCGGTGCCGGTGGCCGCCCATAGGTCATGCACCCCAGACAAATCCGCGAAACCTTCAGCCCCGTCCTGCCCAGATTCACGTATTCCATCGCAACTCCCTTCCGGCTGTGGCGCAATAAGCGCATGCAAAGAGCGTACGAACATTCGCCATCCCGATGCTAATAACACAGATTCCCGAACTCCAGCGCTCGATTCGCGCAACCTGGCCCCCTGCGCTCTGAGCTCTGTGCCCTGTGCTCTGCGCTCTGAGCCCTGTACCCTGTAACCCGTGTCCCCCGCCCGTCGTCTGCGCATCCTGTACGACCGCCTCGTCGAGACCTGGGGCCCCCAACAATGGTGGCCTGCTCAAACCCCTTTCGAAGTCGTCATCGGCGCTTACCTCACCCAGAACACCGCCTGGAAGTCCGTCGAGCGCTCCATCGCCAACCTCCGCAGCCGCCGCGTCCTTTCTGTTAGCGGGCTCCGCAACCTCCCGGAAGCCGAACTCCGCGACCTGATCCGCCCCTCCGGCTTCATGCTGCGCAAAGCTGCCGCCCTCAAAGCGTTCATCGTCTTCCTCGATGCCCACCACAACGGCAGTATGCGGGCACTGCAGCGTGCGGCTCTCCTCGATGCAAGCGCTGTTCGCAAGCAGCTTCTCGATCTTCCCGGCATCGGCCCCGAGACCGCCGACGCCATTCTCCTCTACGCGCTCAAGGTTCCCGCCATGGTCGTTGACGAATACCTTCGCCGCGTTGCCATTCGCCACGGCCTCGTCCCGCACCATGCGAAATACGCCGAGATTCAGACCCTCGCTGAACAAGCCTTCGTCCCCGAACGCTCCAGCGAAAACTCCGACGAACTCGCCCGTCATTACAACGAGTTCCATGCTCTGATCGTTGAGACCGGTAAGCTGCATTGCCGTCGCATCCCGCTCTGCGAGGGCTGCCCGCTCGCCTTCGATCTGAAAAACCCGCCATTTTCGTATCCCGTGCATAAAATGTACGGGTGACGGTGACTCTCTACGCGGCGACCACCAATCCTGGCAAGCTGCGCGACTTCTCCGTGGCTGCTGCGGATGCCGGATTCCTCGTCGAGTCTGCCCCGCGCCTGCGTGCAATCCCTGCTCCCGAAGAAAAAGAGCTGACCTTCGCCGGCAATGCGAGGCTCAAGGCGCAATACTACAGCCGTCTCCTTCCCGGGTTCATCCTGGCCGACGACTCCGGCCTCGAAGTCGATGCGCTCGGTGGCGAACCCGGCGTGCGCTCCGCACGTTACGCCGACGACGCGGGCTTCCATCCAAAGGGCTCCGGCCCCACACTCTCGACCGACGAACGCAACAATCTCTACCTCCTCTCCCGGATGCTGGGCGTAACCGATCGCCGCGCGCGCTATCGCTGCGTCCTCGCCGTCGCCTGCGAGGGAGAGTTGCTGCTCACCGGCGAGGGCACGGTCAGCGGCGAGATTCTTGCCGCACCGCGCGGCGCCGGCGGCTTCGGCTACGATCCGCTCTTCAACATTCCCCAGCTGCTGCTCACCATGGCCGAAATTTCTCTGGAACAGAAACACACCCTGAGCCACCGCGGACGCGCCTTTCGCGCCCTTCTGCCCGGGCTGAAAAAGCTCAGCGGCTGACCTGCATGTCGGACATCATTTTCGGACTCCGAGCGGCGTCGGCCAAACGGATGCGCTCTTTCTGAACGCTGAAAACCGAACGCTGCCTCGAAGCCCCACTACAATAACCGCTGAGTCATGCGCATCGACGCCCACCACCATTTCTGGCACTACACACCCGATGAGTACGGCTGGATCAACGACGCCATGTCCGTCATCCGCCGCGATTTTCTGCCTTCCGATCTGCAGGCAGAAATCTCTGCCGCCGGTATCGACGCCGTCATCTCCGTCCAGGCCTGCCACACGATCGCCGAAACCGATTGGCTCCTCGCAAAGGCAGCCGCCCATCCCTGGATCGCCGGAGTCGTTGGCTGGCTCCCGCTTGCCGATCCTGGAATTGGTGCGCTTCTTGAGCGTTTCTCGGCGAACCCATGGTTGAAGGCCATCCGTCACGTCCTCCAGGCCGAGCCGGATGCCTATATGGACCGCCCCGACTTCAACAACGGCCTCGCGCAGCTGCGTGCCTTGCCTCTCACCTACGACATCCTCATCTACCACTCCCAGTTGCCCGCCGCCATCCGCCTCGTGGACCGTCACCCTGACCAGGTCTTCGTCCTCGACCACATTGCGAAACCCGCGATCCGCGCCGGCGAACTACAGCCCTGGGCACAAAACCTCGCCGAACTCGCCCGCCGCCCCAATGTATTCTGCAAGCTCTCCGGCGTCGTCACTGAAGCGAACTACCAAACCTGGACGTACGACCAAATCCGGCCGTATCTCGAAGCCGCCCTCGAAGCCTTCACGCCGTCGCGCCTGATGTTCGGCTCCGACTGGCCTGTCTGTTGTGTAGCTGTGTCTTATGTCGACTGGGTCCGCACCATCGAGCGATTCACGACGGCGCTCTCCGCCACCGAACGCGAAGCCATCTTCAACAGCACCGCAGCGAGCGCCTACCGGCTGGACTAAAACCAGCAGGTCCCAGCCATCCTGGTCGCTATTGGCTATTGGCTATTGGCTACTGGCTACTGGCTGCCTTCAAATCTCAAGCACAGTGACAATTTCCCCGGCCGCGAGACGCTCCACCGTGTCCGGAACCACCAAAAACCCGTTCGCCCTCGCCGCTGCCGCCAGATCGCCTGATCCCTGCCAGCCGATCTGCCGCACGTGAACACCGCGGAAGCTGCTCACCACAATTGCAGGGAGAAACCGCGTCAGTCCAGGCTTCACGCGCACCTCTTTCTCCAGCCGCGCCAGGGTAAAGCGCGGCCGCTCGTCGCTCTCGCCTCCGAGTGCCCTTAACAG
The DNA here is from genome assembly GCA_035545435.1 of Acidobacteriaceae bacterium. Lineage (GTDB taxonomy): Bacteria > Acidobacteriota > Terriglobia > Terriglobales > Acidobacteriaceae > Palsa-343. The sequence goes on from DASZYN010000447.1 coordinate 29,491, forward strand.
CGGCGCTCCAAACAACGTAAAGGTCACGATGGTGGAGATCGGATTTCCCGGCAGTCCCAGGAAATGCGTGTCCCCGAGCATTCCAAACACCACCGGCTTGCCCGGCTGGATCTTCGCCCCGGTAAAGTAGAATTCCGATCCGAGCCGGACCAGGGCCTGCTCCACGAAATCGTACTTGCCCATGGAAACGCCGCCGGTGAGCACGATGAGGTCGCAGTCCCGGGCGTCGCGAATGGCCCTTTCCGTCGCTGCCAGATCGTCGTGCACAGGCGGCAACACGATGGGTTCGCCCCCCGCCGCCCGCACCTGTGCCGCCAATGAGTAACTGTTGGAGTTACGAATCTGATGCGGCGCCGGCTTTCTGTCCAGTTCCACCAGCTCATCGCCGGTGGCCAGAATCGCGACCCGCGGCCTGCCGAATACCGCCAGCTGTGCGGCGCCGCATGCGGCTGCCGCGGCCACTTCTGCGATCCCGATCCGCCCCCCCGCCGGGACCACCACGTCGCCGGCCCGTGCTTCGGCGCCGGCCGGAACGATGTTTTCCCCGGCCGTCATTTCTCGTCCTTCGGCCAGGCTGATGTGTTCCTCGCCGGACACAACGTGTTCCACCATGACCACGCAGTCGGCCCCGGGGGGGACGGCGGCTCCGGTCATGATCTCCACGGCCTCGCCTGGACGGATCGCGCCCAGCGTCCACGCCTCTCCCGCACGCAGCAGGCCGACCACGCGCAGCCCGCCTGCATCCAGATCCGCCAGGCGGCAGGCATATCCGTCCCGCGTTGCACGAGGGAAAGGCGGCTGGTCCCGATCGGCGACAACAGGTTCTGCAAGAACCCGGCCTGCCGCCTCTCCCAGCGGCACTTTTTCGACATTCGGTTTGCGCGATGCTTCTTCGCGAGCGCGGACCGCCTGGCGGTGCACCACCGAGGCCGCGTGGTCATAGCTCAGGACGATCGACGGCGATTCCTCTGGCGTCACAAAACGGTCCTCGCAAAAATAAAACAGCGCCGTCCCGTTCTGCAGGTCCGGCGCTGCTCGTCTTCTTTCCTGCTTAGTGTTTCTTCCCGCTGGACGGCGTCGCGCTCAGCTCGGCCAGTACCGATTTCGCGTCCGCGGCAAACGGGCCGGTCGGGGCCAGCTCAAGATACTTCTTGTAAGCCTCCTGGCATCCCTCCGGCGCCACAATCTTCTGCGTCTTTGGGTCCACGGTTGCTTTATTCAGCAGGGCTTTCCCCTTCAGGTAGTACGGAATCGGCTTCGTTGCATCCGCCGCGATCGCCTTGTCTGCCGCCGCGACAGTGGCGTCGATCTGGTTATTTCGATCCATGATGATGGCTTCGTTGGTGTAGTACATCGTCGCCTGCGGCGGATTCGCCTTCACCGCTTCATCGTAAGCCGCCTGTGCATCCGGAATCTTGTTATCCGAACCATAGGCCTCGCCCAGCGCATTGCCGGCTGCCGCGATGACCTCGTTATTCGGCTTCTTCGACGCCTGCTCCAGTTCGATCCCCTTCTTCAGGGATGTCTCGGCGTCCCCGTATTGCTTCAGCCCCAGCTGGGCTTCGCCCAGCTCAACCCAAAGCAGCGGCTCGTCCGGTTTTGCCGTCACGTCCTTTTGCATCAGCGCCGCCGCATCGGAAAAGTTCTTTGCCGCCCGATCCGAGCGCGACTTTGCCAGGTCCGCGTTCAGGTTCTTGATCTGCGCGTTCTCCTTCAGGATGCTCGCATTCTTCGACTTCGCCTCTTCCAGCGCCTTGCGCTCTTCGGGGCTCAGCTTGGCCAGATAATCCGGCCGCGACATATCGTCGTTCGCCTCGGTGTCCTGCCCAGCGGTCACGTGGATGTTGTCGATCTGGTCCGCCACCTTGTCCTTCGGCGTGTTCGCCTGCCGATAGGTCATCGTGTAGCTGCCCGGGGCAAGCTCGCCCTTAAAGTCGCCGTTCGCATCCACATCGAAGGTGTACTTGGGAGTGGCGTTCGCCGATGCCAAACCGCCTTCATACAGCGAAACCGTCCCCCCCGTTTCAGGCGTTCCCGCCGGATCGCTCACGTGCCCGTGGATCTTGCCCGTCGTTGTCTGTGCTCCCAGGAACAGCGGAGTGCTCAAAAGAACGGCCAGCGCCACGCGCGGCGCAACGTGTTTCATCCTCATGTTCATTCCTCTCTGCTGGAGTGCGCGGTTATGCCGCGCCCTCCTGACTTGTCTCTCCAGCCTGGGCTCCCGTCCATCCCCGTGTTGCGTAAGGGATTGGGTCCTTCGCCCCTGCCTGCTCGAAAGCGCGCAGCCGCAGCACACAACTCTCGCATACGCCGCACGCGACCTCCGAGCCCGAATAGCACGACCACGTTAACTCCAGCGGCGCAGCCAGTTCAAGGCCGAGCGCCACGATCTGCTTCTTCTGCATATGGATGAGCGGCGTCCGCACAATGATGTCGCCCTCCCGCGTTCCCTGGTGAATCAGCTCCTGAAACGCCCCATAATAGGCCGGCCGGCAGTCCGGATAGCCCGAGCTGTCCTGCTCCACTGCCCCTATCAACACCGTTTTTGCCCCAAGGACTTCCGCCCAGCTCACCGCCGCCGACAGAAAATGGGCGTTCCGAAAGGGAACATACGTGACTGGAATCTCCGCGCCAATCGTCGCGCTGTCTGTCGGCGCCTCAGGCACTTCGATGCGCTCGTCGGTCAGCGCGGACCCGCCGATCCTCCGGAACAGATCCAGTTTCAACCGCAGGAAATCCCGGAATCCCAGCGCATCGGCAACTGCATGGGCGGCCTGCGCCTCCCGCTCCTCGGTCCGCTGTCCGTAGCTGCAGTGGAGCGCATAGGCGTCGAAGTCCCGCGCCGCCAGCGCCGCACAAACGCACGAGTCCATCCCGCCGGAGAGGCACACCACCGCGCGTTCCCTGTGTGAGGATTCGTCCGCCTGGCTCACCCTTCAGCTTAACCCGATCCGCCGCCCGGCGTGCTGTGACGCACCGCACTGCGGTCCATAGGCTATGCCGCCTGAGGCCGGGAGCTCCTGTACGCCCAGACCGCCAGCCCCACAAACAGCACCAGCGCG
>DASZYN010000448.1:0-2678 GCA_035545435.1 Acidobacteriaceae bacterium
ACCGGCACGTTCAGCTCGGAGAGGATCCACGGCAGCCCGCCGATATGGTCCTCATGCCCATGGGTCAGGATGATGGCCCGCACCAGCGATTTGTTCTCGACGAGATACGAGATATCCGGCACGACAATGTCGACGCCCAGCAGTTCCGACTCCGGGAACATCAGCCCGGCGTCGATCACGATGATGTCGTCTTTGTAGCGGAGGGCGAGGCAGTTCATGCCGAATTCGCCGAGACCGCCTAAGGGAATGATCTGAAGTTTTGCGTCAGGCATCGGAGGGACTTGCCGTCCAGGCGTTCGCGCCTTGCGGCGCACGAGGTTGGTGGGAGTGGAACGACGGAAAAGAATCATTCACAGGATATCAGCGAATACGCGTGTCCGACGCGCCCAAACACGCTACTCTACCAGGGATGGCCGTCGGTTCCGCGCAATGCCCTCGGTTGGGCTTGTGGCGGCAAACGAACCGGAAAGGCGAAATTCGTCTCTGACCCCATCCCCTGCAAACCGGCTGGTCGCGTTCTATCGCGATGGTGCGCCCGACGACGAAGGCCGCACGCTGGCCGAAATCCTCGCCTGGGATGACGACCGCCTCGAGGCCATCCACGATTTCATCCAGTGGCTGTTCCCTCTGCCCGAGCCCTCCGGCGCCAATCCCCTTGCGCCCATCCTCGATCCGGCTACCATCCGCATCTTCCAGTCCTCCATCGCCATGCAGGACCGCCTCCGCCAGTCCTTCCAGCGCATGATGCGGTTCTACGGATTCCGCCAGGTCACCACGCCGGCCGGCATCGCCATCGAGCGCGCCGCCGATTTCTCCGCACGCGCCCAGAACTGGCTCTGGCCCATGAACCACAACCACCTCCGCCTCACCCGCATCCTGCGCTCCACCCTGCTTCTCGGCCTCGCCGCCGAATCCAAAGCGCTCTTCCACGCCCTCAACGCGCTTTATCGCGAATATCCCGATCGCATCCCCTCCCGCACCCACGCCTTCTGGTCCAGCGCTGCAGGCTCCTGATCACAACGGGCGGGTTCCCCCCACCAAATGCCGTACACTGGCCAGTCTCTCCTGATCCCTCTTCCCAATGGAGATCCCTTCATGCTCGTGCGCCGTTCCCTCCTCATCTTTGCCCTCCTCTCTGCGCCACTGATGCTTCCTGCTCAGGCTCCCAATCCGATCCACGGCGAAAACGGCATCACCCTGCCCGCGCCCCCCGTCGCCAAAGTCGACACCGTCACCGACGACTACAACGGCACCAAAATCGAAGATCCCTATCGCTGGCTCGAAGATGCGCACGCGCCCGCCACGCGCGCCTGGATCACCGAAGAGAACAACTACACGCAGAAATATCTCTCCCAACTCACCACACTGCCCAAAATCTCCAGCGAACTCACCGCGCTGATGCGCGTCGACCAGTACTCCATCCCCACGCTCCGCGCCGGCAAATATTTCTTCAAGAAACGTCTCGCCGATCAGAATCAGGGCTCCATTTACACCCGCACCGGCTGGCACGGCAAAGATGAGCTGCTCATCGATGCCAGCAAACTCAGTGCCGACCAGAACACCTCCGTCAACATGGTCGATGTCTCCGACGACGCCAACCTCGTGGTCTACGAAATTCGCGTTGGCGGCGCCGACGAAGGCTCCGTCCACATCCGCAGCGTTAAAAACGGCAGCAACCTTGCGGATGTGCTGCCCACCGCGCGCTACTCCGGCATCAGCCTTGCGCCCGATAACTCCGGCCTCTACTACGCCAAATTCACGCATGAAGGCACCAACGTCTGGTTCCACAAGTTCGGCACGCCCGTCCATACGGATCAGAAGCTCTTCGGTGGCGAATACAAGGGCCGCCAGCTCGGGGAGCTCGATCTGATCAGCTGCGACATCACCGACGACCATCACTACCTCATCGTCTCCATTGCGCACGGCGTGCCTGCCACCAGCCAGGACTACCTCGTCAAAGACCTGCGCAAGACCAGCGCCGACTTCGTCCCGCTCGTCTACAACGTTGAGGCTCACGTCCGTGTCCTCGAGGCCGCCGATCGCTTCTTCCTCATGACCGACTACGAGGCGCCCAACACCCGCATCGCTGAGGCCACTCCGGGCAGCGAAGCCTCCGCATGGAAAACCATCGTCCCCGAAGGCAAAGAAGTCATCGACAGCTATTCCATCGTCGGCGGCAAGCTCTTCGTCTCGCGTCTCCACGACGTCAAAACCGAGACCACCATCTACACCCTCGACGGCAAACAAATCGGAACCCTCAGCTATCCCGGCATCGGCACCGGCACCGTTGTCTACGGCTACCCCACCCAAACCGACGGCTTCTACACCTTCGACTCCTTCATCCTCCCGCCCACCATCTACCGCTACGACACAAAGACCGGCCGCTCCGACGTCTTCGCCGCGCCCAAAGTCCCGTTCGACTCCTCGCAGTACGAAGTCACTCAGGTTTTCTTCAATTCCAAAGACGGCACCCGCGTTCCGATGTTCATTGCCGGCAAAAAAGGCCTGCCTCGCGACGGCTCCGCACGGCTGCTGATGACCGGCTACGGCGGTTTCGACCTCGCCGAGCTCTCCACATGGAACCCCGAGTACGCCTGGTGGATGGAACAGGGCGGATGGTTCGCCCTCCCGAATCTCCGCGGCGGCAATGAATACGGCGAGTCCTGGCACAAGGCCGC
>DASZYN010000449.1:0-1668 GCA_035545435.1 Acidobacteriaceae bacterium
GCCGACTCCCAGCTTTTGCACGTCTCGGCGAGGAAGCCCGAGCCTGGCGTGCTGTCTTCCGTGAGGACTTCATCGGCGCGGTCGCCATAGATGCCGACCGCCGAAGCGCAGAGCAACACGGATGGCTTTCGCCGGACCTTCCCGAGGACGTCACACAACACCTGCGTGCTGCGCACTCGGCTGGAGACAATCGTTTCGCGATACTGCGGACTCCAGCGCCGCGCGATCGTGGCTCCGCTGAGGTGGACCACGGCGTCGAAGCCTTCCAATGCGGCCGGATGGACGCCTCGATTCGTTTCCCCCGGATTCCAGTAGATGGCGCCGGTGTTTACCTCGCGATGGCGGCGGACTAATGTCTGGACCTCGATGCCCTTCGCGGATGCACTGCTTCGGAGAGCTGAGCCGATCAGTCCAGAGGCACCGCTGATGAGGAGTCGCTTTACGCGGTCCATTTCTTATCTTTCACATGAAGAAGCATGCACAAATATATGTCCCTGGTTCATATAAATACGAAAGAAGAATGCTCTTCTCGCTGGGTTCAAGAGGTTTAGGTGAATTCCACATGATTTCCACAGTTTTGCGACTATTCACAACATCAAAAATACTTGTGATTCAGGAAACATAATGGTAGCGTCATTCATCGCAGATCGCTGGATGCTTCGCGGGTAAATCCATGGAAAGCAAGACCAAACCCACCGCTCTCAATCTGGAAAACGCGCCCCCCGCCGCTCTTTCCGCCGAATCGTTTATCGCAGAAAAACGCATTGGCGAGCGAATCCGCCGCCTCCGCCTTAAACGCTCGATGGGCCTGGTCGAGCTGGGGCGTCATACCGGGCTTTCAGCGAGCTTCCTTTCGCAGTTAGAAACGGGGCGCGTGGTGCCCACGCTGCGCAATCTTGCGCGTGTCGCCATGGTGTTCGGACGGGATCTTTCCTACTTCTTCGAGCCGGAGCCGCATCCGCTCTTTCGGGTTCATCGCAGGTCAGAGCGTGTGCGGTTGCCGCAATCGGGCGTCGACGATCCGACGTACTACTTCGAAAGCCTCGCTTACATGGTGCCCGACCGGCAACTCGATCCTTATTTCGCCGAATTCGTACCGGTGCGCAAAGGCAACGAGATCCGACCCCATGTTCACCCGGGCTACGAGTTTCTTTATCTTCTTCAGGGAGAGCTTGAGATCCGCCATGCGGACCGGGCGCACGCTCTGGAAGCCGGGGACAGTGTCTATTTCGACGCAGCTACGCCGCATTCCTACCGATGCGGAGGCCCGGCCCCTGCTGTAGCCCTGATTGTGACGATGCATCAGATGACGCCGCAGGCGGCGGCGGGGGTGCGACCGATTCCGCCGCAGAGGGTTACAGCAGCCGCGCCCCAGCCAGCGGAGACGGAGCAGTAGGCTAAGCGTCCTGCCTGGCAGCGGATCGGGGAACGGTGAAGTAGAACGTGCTGCCCTTGCCGACGACGCTTTCGGCCCAGATACGTCCGCCATGCTGACGCACGATGTTGCGACAGATGGCGAGACCGAGTCCGGTGCCGCCCATGTCGCGCGAATCCGACGCGTCGACCTGCTGGAATCGCTCAAAGATGATGTCCAGTTTTTCAGGGGGAATACCGCGCCCCTTATCTTCGACCGAGATGATGGCCTCGGTGGCGCTCTGGACGCGAGCG
>DASZYN010000450.1:0-7990 GCA_035545435.1 Acidobacteriaceae bacterium
CCGGGGTGAATCGCATCTACGTCGGCGATCTCCGCAGCGCTGATAACCGCAGGGACGTTCAGGTAGCTCTCCGCCGAACGCGGCGGTCCGATGCAGATGGCCTCGTCAGCAAAGCGCGCGTGCAGCGAATGCCGGTCGGCCTCGCTGTAGATGGCTACCGTCCGAATGCCCATCTCTTTACAGGCACAGATCACGCGCAGCGCAATTTCGCCGCGATTGGCGATGAGGACTTTACGCATGGTTATCGGGGACGCACCGCAAACAGCCGTTGACCGTATTCCACCGGCTGTCCGTTCTGCACGAACCGTTTCACGATTTCGCCGGCGCCGTCACTCTCAATCTCATTCATCAGCTTCATCGCTTCCACGATGCACAGCACCTGACCTATCTCCACCTGATCGCCGATCTTGATAAAAGCCGGAGAGCCTGGCGACGGCGACTCGTAGAACGTGCCCACGATGGGTGACTTCACAATGTGCAGCGAAGCTTCGTCATCGGCCTCCGCCGCCGCAGGAGCCGCGGCGCTCGGCCCAGAGACCGCCGCCTGTGCCGATGGCAGCACCACCGGCGCCGCTGCAGCCGGAGCCGCGTGGGCCTGCGACGCCAACGCCCGCGCCAGCCCCGCCACATCCGCTCCGCCCTCCTGCGCAAACTTGATGCGAACCTTCAGATCGCCGCGCTCAAGGTCGAACTCCCCAATCTTGTTTTCCTTGAGGAACTCGATCAGTTCCTTCAGCTCTCTCAATTCTTCAGCTTTCATCGTCTCGTCTCGCGGCCTCTCCCGTCCTCACAATTCAATCCAGCTCTTGGTCACAGGCGTCAGAATCCGGCAGCCCTTCGCCGTCACTGCAACCATATCTTCGATGCGGATTCCGAATTTCCCCGGCAGATAAACGCCCGGCTCAATCGTAATCACCATCCCCGCTTCCAGCCGCGTCTCCTGTCCCGCCGCAATCCGCGGCTGCTCGTGAATCTCCAAACCCACGCCGTGCCCGGTCGAATGCGTGAAGTATTTGCCCCAACCTGACTCCTCCAGCACATTCCGCGCGGCCTCATCCACCTCGCCGCACGTCGCCCCAGGCTTCACCGCGTCCACTGCTGCTTGCTGCGCTTCCAGCACCGCATCATACGCGGCGCGTTCCTCACGCGTAGCGCTGCCCAGGTGCACCGTGCGCGTCATATCGGAGCAATAACCCTTGAGGATAACACCGAAGTCCATTGTTACGAATCCTTTGCGCGGCAGCTTCGCTTCGGTTGCGCGCCCGTGCGGCAGCGCCGACCGTGCCCCCGATGCAACGATCGTCTCGAACGACATGCCCTCCGCCCCGCGCTTCCTTGCCTCGAATTCCAGCTCCGCCGCCAGCGCTGCCTCCGTCATCCCCGCCTCGATGCGCGGCAGCATTGTCTCGAACAACGTGCACCCCAGCCCCGCCGCCTGCTCCATCAGCCGCAGTTCGCCGGCGTCCTTCACCATCCGCAGCGCGGAGATCAGCGGCTTCTCCAGCGCAACAAAGAATCCCCGGCTCTTCTTCTTCTCCACTCCGGAACGCATCAGCGCCAGATCCGCCACTGTGGTCGCCTGCGGATCGAACCAGGCCTTCCCCGCCGACTCCGACAGCAGCGCGCAGCATTCCTTCAGCGCCGACTTCTCAGCGATTCGCACCCGCGCCCCACGCGTCTCCTCCCGCGCCTGCGTCGTATAGCGCCCGTCGGTGAACAGCACCGCGCTTTTCGACGTCACCGCCAGCGCTGCGTTCGATCCCGTGAATCCGCACAGCCACCGCACGTCCGGCAGGTTCTTCACCAGCAGCGATGCAAGGCCGCGCTCTGCCATCGCGCGCCGCAACGCCCGCCAACGCTTCGAAATGTCGGCCTTGTTGTGCATCAACTTCGATACTAATTACTTTCTCTGCAGTTTCCGAAATTCCGCCGCGATTGGGCGAATCGCCGCAATTACCCCACCAGGGGCCTGAACCATGACAGGCGCTGTACGCTGAACGCCATTCGCTGTACGCTGTTCTCGCCAGTTCAGGAGGCCATGCAATGAACTTTCTGCGCCGTCTTATCTCTTCCTTTGTTCCCGCCGCGATTTTACTGGTTCCGCTCGCAGCCTCTGCCCAGACCATCCTTCATGCCCCCGAAGCCTCGAAGCTCCTGCCTGATTCCGTCTATTACGCGGGGAAATCCGCGAACGCACAGCTGCGCAATTCCGCGGGCATTCGTTACTCTGATAACCACTATGTCTTCGCCGTTCTCGTCGACACCTCCGGATACTCTACGTCCATTCAGGAGAAATACCAGGGCTATTTGCTGACCGAAACGTCCATCGAAATCGACGGCAAGAGTTTGCCCGCCGGTGCTTATGGCATGGGTTTTGTTAGCGAACGCTTTGTTGTGACAGACATAGGCGGCCACGAAATTCTTCAGGCGCGCGCCTCTCACGATGAGGATATGCAGCATCCTATGCCACTGCAGATCCTGCAGGGCCCCTCCCCGGATCATTACCGCCTCTGCCTCGGCCGTAGTTGCGTCATTCTGCGGCGTCCTTAGGAAGAACGCCCTCGCCGGCGACGATTTGCACTCATTGTCCATCTAAGTAATGAGCAGATGGCGTTCTGTTTTTTCGCACGGACAAGCGAGCCACCATCGGCAGAAGAGGGACACATGAGTAGAACGGTTCGATTGTTTGCGCTTGCTGCCGCGGGAATGTTCTGCCTTGTCCCGTTTGCGTTGTCGCAGAATGAAGGTCAGGGCGAGGGCACCGCCACCGTGACCATCCTGCCCAAAGATTCCCACACCAGTTCCCCGGATATCTCCCAACAGACGATTCACGTCGAGGTCAATGGCAAGCAGAGCCAGATCACCAGTTGGCAGCCCCTGCGCGGAGCCCAGGCTCGTGTCGAAGTCGTCCTGCTTATCGACAGCGGCGCGCGTACCAGCCTTGGTCGAGAGCTGGAGGACATCCGCCAGTTCATCCAGAGCCTGCCGCCCAATGCAAAGGTAGCTCTTGCTTCCATGGAGAACGGCCGAGCCGTGCTCGCGGGTCCTCTTTCCAGCGATCGCGCGAAAGTGATCGAGCAAATCCATCTTCCGGCCGGCATTCCGGGCCAGAGTGCCAGCCCATATTTTTGCTTGTCCGATCTCGCAAAACGCTGGCCCTCCAATGACCCTGCCGCGCGTCGCGAAGTCATCATGATCACCGATGGCGTTGATTATTACCACCCGCAATACGATCCCGACGACCCCTACGTCCAGACCGCCATCCGGGATTCGATCCGCGCCCACCTGGTTGTCTCGTCCATTTACTGGCGCAGCGCTGGCCGCTTCGATCGTACCTGGTATGCAAATAATTCGGGACAAAGCCTTCTCCAGCAAGTCACCAGCGCGACGGGCGGCAATTCGTACTGGATCGGCATGGGCAATCCTGTCTCGCTTTCGCCCTATTTCGACGATTTCAATCGGCGCCTCAGGAATCAGTACGAGCTCGGCTTCACTGCACCCACGTCCGGGAGGCCGGAGATGGCCAACCTGAAGATCAAAATCAATGCCCACAATGTGAAAGTCACCAGCCCGGAAAAAACCTGGCTCGCCCCAGGACAAATGGCACAAAGATAACGGGCTCTTCCCAGACAAAAAGGCGCATCGTTGCGATGCGCCTTTTTCCGTTCCCTGTTTCGTGCGCTCTGCTGTTATCCCACCATCTGATTGGCTGGCAGGCTTTCCACATCGTCCGATTCGGTGCCGTCGCTCAGGCCACCATAGCGCCGCTCGCGCCGCTGGTAGTCTTCGATAGCGTCGAGCAGGTGGATCCCGCGAAAATCCGGCCACAGCCGGTCGGTCACATAGATCTCCGTGTACGCAATCTGCCACAGGAGAAAATTCGACACCCTCATCTCGCCCGACGTCCGAATCAGCAGATCCGGGTCCGGCATGTGCGCCGTGTACAGATGCCGGTGAATATCCAGCTCACTGATCTGCTCTGCCCGCAGCCCGTTGCGCTGTACATCGGCGACCAGACGGCGGAAAGCATCCACCAGTTCCGATCGCGCGCCATAGTTCAATGCCAGGGTCAGTGTCGTGCCAGTATTGCGCCGCGTGGCCTCCTCGGCGTAGCGCATCCGCTCCCGAACCTCTTCCGGAAGCTCTTCGGTCCGGCCCACATACTGGATGCGCACATTGTTATCGTTCATGCGCTGCACGTTGTTGGTCAGATAGCTCTTCAGCAGCCGCATCAGAAAGCTCACTTCCGTGCGTGGCCGTTTCAAATTGTTCTCAAGCGAAAACGCATACAAGGTCAGCCATGGCAGCCCGATCCGTGAAGCGGTCTCTACCACGTACTGCACCGCCTCGGCACCCTGCTGATGGCCAAAGAACCGCTTGAGGCTGCGCTTGCCGGCCCAGCGTCCGTTGCCGTCCATGATGATGGCCACGTGCTGCGGCATTCGCTCCGCATCCAGGCGGCGGTACACCGCTGCCTCATCTGCAGGCAGTTCATGAACTCGGCTGGAGTTGAGTAACAACGCGTCCTTTCGAGTGGCTCCCGCGGGGGACGGACCTGGCACAGGTCCTTACCCCAACGTGCCGGCGCGCGTCGCAGCACGCCAGAGGCAGCGGAAGCTGGGAGCGGCTCCCTCTCTGCCAGATTATACAGAGCCAAACAAAACGGGGACGCAGGTTGCCTGAGCCCCGGGAACGAAAAGGAACGCTCTGCGAATGGCCACATCCCTGGCGTTGGGGTGTGGCCATACCGGTGCTGCAGGCACTGATTGCTCTCGTCTGGCTTTGAGCGGAAGGGCTCTGTTACGCCGTCCGTCGCCGTCCACCCGCCATTTCGCGGACCTGATTCAGGAACATGGCACGCTGGAAGGCATCCAGTTGCGCCACTAACGGAGCAATTTCCGCAAGGAACGGATCCGCCAGAACCGCAGCAGCCTCTCGTGCCCGGCGGCTCTGTCCATCGCGCAACAGATCGCAGATGCCCACCTCCAGCGCATGTGCCAGCCGCTGCAAAGACGACAACGTAGGCACCGCCTTGCCGTTCTCAATCTTGGAAATGTAAGTACGCGGCACGGCCATGCGCCCGGCGAGCTGTCGCTGGCTCAGGCAACGATCGTGTCGTACTTCGCGCACCGCGCGGGCCACGTCGATACCTTCTGCTTCTGCCCCCGCTATGTTGTCGATGACCAGTTGTGGGGACAGCGGCTCCGGCTCTTCGATCTCCAGCGGCTTGCGGCAGCGCCTGCAGATCGAGTTCGACGTACGAAACTGAACCAGGCCACAGGATTCGCAACGAAGTACCTCGCGGGCCTCAACAGTTGCTAACGTAGTTGCCATAGGTTGTACGGAACGCCAGAGCGTGCGATCCGGGATGGTTCGACAGGCAAACAACAGCCACACGAAACCAACCTTTGAGATACATTGCCTGGAGGGTATCCTTCTTGTCAAGTAAAAACTGTGAGTCTCTCCAAAAATTCCCAGGGAATGCCAGGGAAACCCAAAAGGAATTCGACCCGATGCCTGACTCTTCTTTCACGCGCGAACGCGCCTGGTCGCTGCTGAATGAGCACACTCAATCCCCGAGCCTCATCAAACATGCGCTCGCTGTCGAAAGTTGCGTGCGTTCCTATGCCGAGCGCCATGCCGACTCCACTGGCCTTACCGGCGACGATCGCGGCGCGCTTCTGGAAACCTGGTCCGCTACCGCGCTCCTTCACGACTTCGACTACGAGAAACATCCCTCGCAGGAAGAGCACCCCTTTGTTGGCATCGCCATCCTCACCGAGCAGGGCTGGCCCGAAACGGTTCGCACCGCCATCCTCGGCCACGCCGAATATTCCGGGGTCCCGCGTGAGTCCCAGCTCGCCAAAACTCTCTTCGCCTGCGATGAACTCGCCGGCTTTCTGACCGCATGCTCCCTCGTGAAGCCGACGAAATCCATTCACGATGTTGACGTCGCTGGTGTGAAGAAAAAAATGAAAGATAAGGCCTTCGCCCGCGGTGTCAATCGCGACGACATTGTCAAAGGAGCATCGGAACTCGACATTCCCCTCGACGACCACATCGCCAACTGCATCGCGGCGATGCGCGTCAACGCCGAGACCCTCGGACTCCAGGGCACAGCGTCACAAGGGTGAATCCATCGTGTGCCGCAGTCGCACCATGTTTTCGACGCCCTGTACCCTCCACCCTGTACCCTGTTAAATTGATCCCGCGTGCCAACGCTGCGGACCCTCAACGACATCTTCCTCGCGATTGCGGACAGCCCCCGCGATCGCGCGATGTTGTTCCAGGATGCTGCGGGAGCATGGCAGCCCATCTCTGCCCTCCAGGTCTATCAGCGCGTCCGCGCCCTTGCTGAGACGCTTCGCTCCTGGGGGGTTCGCAAAGGGGACCGGGTCGCGATCCTCGCCGAAAACCGCTGGGAGTGGGCCGTCGCCGACTTCGCCTGCCTCGCGATCGGCGCCATCGATGTTCCCATCTACCCCAACCTTCTCACCGACCACATCGTTCCTCTCCTCGTCGACTCCGGGTCGCGCATCCTCTTCGTCTCCACCCGTGCCCAATACGAAAAGATCGCTCCTCGCTCCGCCGCCACACCGCTCGAGCACATCGTCATCATGGACGATGACCCCACAGCAACAGGCGCAGAGTCCTTCTCCTCCCTGATTGCTTCCGGCTCACCGCAGCCAACCCCGCGCGATCCCGCATTCGACGAAGCCACCCGCGCCATCCAGCCCTCGGACCTCGCCACCCTCATCTACACCTCCGGCACTACCGGCGAGCCCAAGGGCGTCCTTCTTACCCACGGCAACATCGCCTCCAACATCAACTACTCGCTTGCAGAGTTCGACCTCGGCCCCGCCGACTCCTGCATCTCCTTCCTCCCGCTCTCGCACATCACCGCACGCCACCTCGACTACGCGCTCTACGTTAAGGACGTGCTCGTCGCTTACTGCAGCAGCTTCGACAAACTCCCCCAGGCCCTGCTCGCCGTCCAGCCCACCATCCTTGTTGCTGTGCCCCGTGTGTTTGAAAAAGTCCGCCAGGTCGCCGAGCAGAAAGCCTCCGAATCCCCGATCAAGCGCCGCCTCTTCGCCTGGGCTCTCGCCACAGGCGCCAAACATCGCGACGAAATCGCTGCCGGCCGCACCCCCTCGTCTCTCTCCTGGAAACTCGCCAACGCCCTGGTCTACAAAAAGCTCAAGGCAGGATTCGGGGGCCGCGTTCGCTACGCCATCGCCGGCGGCGCGCCCCTTGGCCTGGACACCGCGCACTGGTTTGCGAGCGCAGGCATTCGCATCCTCGAAGGCTACGGCCTCACCGAAACCTCGCCCGTCATCGCCCTCAACACCGAAAACGCGAATCGCATGGGCTCGGTCGGCAAGCCGCTCCCCAACGTCGAGTGCCGCATCGCTGCCGACGGCGAACTCCTCGTGCGCGGCCCCAGCATTTTTCAGGGCTACTGGAAGAATCGCCACGGCGAAGAAGAGACCATCGATGCCGAAGGCTGGTTTCATACCGGTGACATCGCCAGAATCGATAAGGACGGCTTCCTTTACATCACCGACCGCAAGAAGGAACTCCTCAAAACCTCCGGCGGCAAGCTCATCGCCCCGCAACCCATCGAGAACAAGCTGAAAACCAGCGTGCTGGTCGGCAACTGCGCCCTGGTGGGCGACCGCCGCAAGTTTGCCGCGGCCATCATCCTGCCCAACTTTGCCGCACTCGAACCCTGGGCCCGCGAACGCGGCATTCCCTTCGACGCCCGCGAGCAACTTGTCGTTTACGACGAGGTCCGCGCCGAATTCCAGGCCATCGTCGACCGCGTCAACGCCACCCTCGCCAATTTCGAGACCATCAAGCGCTTCCGCCTCGTGCACGAGGAGTGGGCCGTCGACTCCGGCGAACTCACCCCCAGCATGAAACTCCGCCGCCGCGTCATCACCCAGAAATACGCCCGCGAAATCGCCGAATTCTACGCCGACGAATC
>DASZYN010000451.1:0-5032 GCA_035545435.1 Acidobacteriaceae bacterium
ACGCCGAGCAGAAATCGGATGCCGATCAGGAAAGCTATGCTTCGGCCGATTCCTGGACGGACGAGGGCAGTTAATCCTGTAAAGAGTCCCCACCAGAGGACGCTGAACGCCAGAACGCGGCGAGCTCCGAATTTCTCCGAAATAAGCCCGCCAGGAATCTGGAATAAGGCGTAGCCAACGAGAAAGGCACTGAAGATCCAGCCGAGCTGGGAATTGTCGAGGCGGAATTCTCGACTGATCTCCACGCCGGCAATCGAGATATTGGTGCGGTCGAGGAACGCGATCGCACTCAATACGAGCAACCAGCAAACGAGCCAATAGCGCACCGGTGGAAGCAGGCGAGCGCGCCCGACTGGATGGCTGAGCCTCTGTTTGACTGGCGCCCGATCGCGAGAGCGATTCAAGCTAAGTTCCTCCAGCAGAAATGCTGCAGCGAGTCCGAGCGCCTACCTGTCGTTCAAGATCCTATCCCCACGGCCTGTGATTTTCTGTTACGCCGAGCCAATGATCGGCTGGGAGGGGCAGCCGACGATGAGCCGGATCACACGCTTGCCCTCGCGGTCCAACAGGCTTTGTACCTTCCCTTTGGTTTTCCATCCTTTTCGCCGTTCACGTCCCGGATCCTACTCCGGGAGACCAACCTGACCCTCAACATGGAAGTGGCCGGCGACGGCGGGTGCGCCGGTATCCGGCTGACCACCACCGATGCTGATGGTGTAATCGCCACCAGGGATGATCGGATGGCCATCTTCGGTCACCATGCCCAGGTCGCGGTTTTTCAACTCGAAGTGAACCTTCTGGCTGGCTCCGGGATCGAGGTGAACGCGTTCGAATCCGCGCAACGCGATATTCGGCGCTCCCGCCACGGAAGGGAATTTGAGATACAGCTGCACCACTTCATCGCCGGCGATCTTACCCGTGTTCGTTACGGTCACATCGGCATTCACCGGATCTCCTGCATGGATGGGAGCCTGCGGCACGCTCAGATCGCTATAGGTAAATGTGGTGTAACTCAGGCCGTATCCAAAAGGATAGAGCGGCTTACCCGTGAAGTACCGGTAAGTGCGGTTGTTCATGGAGTAGTCTTCGAAGTGCGGCAGCTGATCGACGCCTGTGTAGAAGGTGACCGGCAGCCGGCCGGCGGGGTTGTTCTTCCCGCTTAGCGTGTCGGCGATCGCCGTCCCGCCTTCCTCGCCGGAATACCAAGCCTCGAGCACGGCGTTGGCGTGCTGCTGCTCCCAGTTCACCGCGAGCGCGCTGCCGTTCATCAGCACAACCACGAGCGGCTTGCCGGTTGCGGCGACGGCTTCGACCAGCTCCTCCTCCGGCTCAGGCAGATCGATGCTGGTGCGGTCGCCTCCGAGGAATCCCGGCTCACTGACCGGCATTTCCTCGCCTTCCAGCTCGCTCGTGATGCCGACGACGGCAATCACCACATCGGCGTTCCGGGCGGCCGCAAGAGCTTCCGGCGACGGCGCATTGTTCACCTTCGCCCAGATCAGCTGAGCGTGCGGTTCGTCCGTCCCCGGATTGCCATACATCAGCTCCAGCGCAACCTTGTGTCCCTTCTCAAGGTGCACGCGGCCAACCTTATTTTCCACTCCCTGGGTTCTGGCCCGGGCGATCGGCTTGCCATCGACGGTGAGCACTGCAAAGCCATCGGCGCGAACGCCAACCAGGTAATCGCCAGATTCCGGCGCAGTGAGGAAACCTGTCCAGTGGACGCCAACCGATTTGGTGCCCGATAACTCGGCCGGCAGGTTATTCCCGCTGAGATTCACATTGGGCTCGACACGAGTCGCAAGCGGAGCGGGCCTGTTGCCTGGCTCCATTTGCCTTCCCTGCCATTTGGTGTACTCGGCTTTCAGTCCAGGTTTTCCGTCCGGGGTGGTCAGCAGACCATTGGGCAACGGATCTCCTTCGCTGCGCAGAAACTGTGTTCCGGCAGCAAAGGTGATCTTCGCGTTCGGAAATTCGGCTTTGAGCCCGTCAAGCATGGAGACGATGTGCGTCGGTCTCCCAGCATAGTTGCCGAGCAGCACGCGCGTCTGATCGGCGAGCGGCCCGACAACGGCAATGTTCCGAATGCCTGGTTTCAGGGGCAGGGTACCGTCGTTTTTGAGGAGCACCATCGATTCGTCCGCGAGTTTGTGGGCCAGCGCGCGATGTTCTGCGCTGTCCAGTTCCTTCTCGTCGATCTTCCCGTAGGGAAACGCATCGGGCGGATCGAACATGCCCAGCCGAATCCGCGCGGTAAACAAACGCACAAGCGTTGTATCCATGGCGTTCTGGCTGAGGTAGCCCTGCTGTACGGCTTCGACGAACGGCATGTAGTCAGAATTGTCTTTGGGGTACTCGGTATTCGCTCCGTAGCACTCATTGTCCATTCCGCGTTCGAGCGAAATGGCCGAGGACTGCGGCTGCGTGGGGCGGTAATGATGGCCCGTAAAAATGTCGCGCACCGCGTCGCAGTCGGAAACGACATACCCCTGAAAACCCCACTTGCCGCGAAGCTGATCCTGCAGCAGGAACTGATTGGCGCAGGCGGGCTGTCCGTTGATGCCGTTGTAGGCGCACATGACCGACGCGGCTTTGCCGTCGACAACCGCGGCGCGGAAGGCGGGCTCGTAGGTGTCGAGTTCATCGTGTCTGCTCACGTCGACGTCGGCGAAGTGCCGCGTCGGCTCCGGCCCGCTGTGCACGACGTAGTGCTTGGGAGTTGCGATCACGCGGTAGTACGTCGGATCGTCACCCTGCATGCCGGTCACGAAGGCGACCCCCATGCGGCCGGTGAGGAACGGATCTTCGCCGTAGGTTTCCTGGCCGCGTCCCCAGCGGGGGTCGCGGAAGATGTTCAGATTCGGGGCCCAGAAGTCGAGGCCGCCCATGATCCCCTTGTGCTCGGCCTTGACGTCCTGCTCATGTTTAATGCGCCCCTCAATTCCGATATCGGTGGCCATGGCATGAACGCCGGGCACGTCAAAGGTCGCGGCGAGGCCGATCGGCTCAGGGAACTCAGTGACACCTGAATCGATGACGCCGTGGAGGGCCTCGGACCACCAGTTGTAAGCGGGAACGCCAAGCCTGGGAATGGGCCGGGCATCATTGACCAGCTGCGAGGCTTTCTCCTCGAGGGTCATGCGAGAGACGATTTCCTGGGCGCGCTGCTCCGGCGACAGCTTCGGGTTCAGCCACGGTTGAGTGGCAGTCTGCTGCGCGATGGCGGAGGTTGCAACGGCGGCGAAGAGCAGGGCTCCGACAGATATCGCTCGCAATGCAAATTTCTTCATGATGGTTCTCCTGAGCGGCTCACAAAGCATCGTAAACGTTTTCTCGCAGCTGCGCCGCAATCTCGAAGCACCGGCGCTGCCTATTTGGGTCGGGCTCCCTGCTACCTGCAGTGTTCGGTAGTGCAGAGGTTCTGGCTGAAGAAGGGCATGACGTGATTTTGAAAGCGGTCGGCAACGGCGCTGGTGTGGGTTCCGTGGTACATCTCAAAGCTGTTTTGGATGCCGTAGTTGTCGAGGATAGCGTGGAGCTTCTGGGTGTCGAAGCGCAGACCGTCCTGATCGCCCACGTCTTCGGCGATCGCGCGATATTCCTTCAGGTTGTCGATGTACTGATCGATGAAAGCGAGCGGCGCATTCGCGGTCCATTTGGCAAGAACGTCGGGCTGCGAGACGCCATCCTTCATTGGAAGGTCGAGGTACAGCGGAGGGTTTTTGGGATTCGGCGACCACGCAGCCGCGGACGCCAACTGAGCCCGCTGGAAGAACTGCATGGAAGCCGAATCGGCGGCGGACTTCATGCCGGCGACGGCAGTCTCGAATTGTTTCTCCGCATCCGCGAACTTAGCCGCGTCGGCTCCCGGCGGCGGACCGGCGGGGCGGGGCGACATGCAACATGGGCTCATGATGTAGAGGCTGCCAAAGACGTCGGAATGCTTCATTCCGATGCGTGTGGCTCCGTATCCTCCCATGGAATGGCCGACGAGACCGCGACTCATGCGATCCGGGATGGTGCGGTAATGCGCATCGATATAGGCGACCAGATCCCGGTAAATGAATTTCTCGAAATCGCCTGTCGTCACAGAGCTGGAGTACATCGAGCCGTTATAAGCGGTCTTCGAGTCAGGCAGGACAACGATCATCTCTTTGGAGCCCTGCGCGAAGGCGCCTTCGATGGTTTGCGGGACGTGAATCTCGTGGGTCCACTGCTCTGCTCCAATGGAGTAGCCGTGGAGGGCGTACACGACGGGATAGCGGCGATGTTTGTCTTTGTTGTAGCTGGGCGGCAAAAAGACAATGACGTCCCGGTCGGCGGATTCCCCCTCGAGATTGCCTTCGATCGCGGGCGAGTGCACCTTGATGTGCTCGACCGTGACGGGCTTTGCGTTGGGGATGACCGCCGGGACTTCCGTCTGCACCTGGGCGAAGCTCGGTACTGCACCTGCGAGGATGAGAGAAAACAAAGCCATAGAAGCGAAAAGGAGCTTAGGTTGCATCGTCGTCATTCACTCCGGTTCATTCATTGTGCTGGAATTACGTTCACAAATCGTCCGTCGTCGTCGTGCCCGGTCAAAAACGAAGCAGGATCGGGCGGTCTCCCGCGGAATCTGGTGATTGCAGAGATCCCGGCACGGCAGCCGGTCATGCTGCGCTAGTCTTTTCGCTGCGCGGCGACCGTTTGTCGATCGACGGGCTGGAAGAGTCGCGGTGCAAAGTCTTTCAGGTCGCGACGCCACGTCTGCCATTCGTGCGAGGTGCCGGGCGACTCATAAAAGATGTGCTGGATCTTTCCTTCGTCGAGAGACGAATGCAGTTGCTCCAGACCGGACTTCATGCGATCGGGCTCATCCGTTCCCACCCCGATCCAAAGCAGATGAACCCGTTTCGCGAAGGCTGACGGATCGGCCATCGCGCCGTGAAACGCCGTCTTCGTATCCAGCTTGTCGGCCCCCATCAGGAAAGGATTGGCCGCTCCGCTGAATCCACCAATGTACGAAAACTGGTCGAGATGATCGAACGTCACC
>DASZYN010000452.1:0-6225 GCA_035545435.1 Acidobacteriaceae bacterium
TAGACCAGGCTGCCTCCCGAGAGAATGGCCTGCAGATACGAGCCCTGAATCAGCGTCGCAAAGCTCACCAGGCGCGCAGCCAGCGCAAACACACCCGCAGCATTCGCGCCAAAGAATTTCAGGACTGCCACCGGCAGGATCGCCGCGTAGAGCAGTTCCAGCATGCTCACCAGCTGGTAGCTGGCCCCGAACCGGATCAGCTCCTTCACCACCGACCGCGTCACCAAAGTGGAACTGATGCGGACCTCGGGCAGGATGCGGCGCGCGTAGATGTACCACAGGATCCCGCCCGCAAGCTGATACGCGCAGAAAACCGCCGCAATCGCCAGCAGCCCGAAGCCGGAATAAAGAAGGCCGATGGTAAACGCTGCGTTCAGCAGATCGAGAACAACATTCAGCTTCTCCCGCAGGTCAATCCGGTGGGCGCCCATCATGATGCTCTGATAGGTCTGGCTCACGTTGGCGATGATGGCCGTGATCGCCAGGATTCGAATCGCCTGGGAAGCCGGAATCAGAAAGCCGGCAGGAACGCCAACCGCAACTGCCAGCCAGTGAGAAAAAATCGCCAGCGGCACGAGGACCACAACCGAAAGCGCCAGGACCGCTGCCGTGCCCGTGCTGAGCAGGCGACTCGCGCGATCGTAGTCGCCGGTGCCCGTTGCCTCCGCCACATACTTCTGGAACGCACTCTTAACGCCGGCCCCGCCCAGCGTAATGTAGGCGGCAATCGACATCAGCACCGCCCAGATGCCGTAGCCGTCCAGCCCCAGGTGCCGGATCATCACCGGAACCACAACGATCCGGGCCAGCACATGCACAAGATTGCCCACCACGCCGAAGAGCGTGTTTTTCCCGATCGAAGCCGTGAGCGCCCGGCCGGAAGTGGGCGCAGTGAACTTAGCGGTCATGGTGTACCGGAGTGGAAATCACTGGTTATTCAGAAATGGTCTGTTCGCGTTGATGACGATCAGTGCCCTTCCGGCCCCTGGGCAGCCGGACTGGGCGTCGACCAGGCGCCCACCGTCCACCGGTCGGCGGCGGAGCGTGGATTCCCGGCATAGTCGGAACACAGGAGCGAAAGCGTATCGGAACACAGCCCATTCAGCGGCGTTCCGGCATGCATCAGCGGGGATCCTGTTTCCGGCTGATAGCTGCTGTTCACCTTGAGAGACGAACGGTAGTGCGAATGCGAATCGCTCCGGATACAACTCTGCCACGAAGAAAACTCAGCATCCTGATAGAACTTTCCCTGGCAGACGAAGGCGTTATTTCCGCCGTCGGCATACTGGTTGTAGTCCGCGCTGAACGGAATGCTGTCGGTCTCTATCAGCTGGTTGCAGCCGCTCACCGCGTTGTTCACAAACGTCATGCCGCTCACAATGCTGTTCGCTGAGAAGCAAACGCCTGCCGCTGTTCCTGCCGTGCTGATCAGCGTGTTGTTGTAAACTCCGCCCTGATGCTGCGACGTGAAGTTTCCGGAAAACAGCCCGAACAATCCATCCGGATCAGGCTGATCCCCAACCGCTACGTTGTTGTAAATCGCAATGCCCGAGCTGGCGTCCGCACATGGAGTGGCGCCGGAACCCCGGCCGCCTTCAATAAAAATGTGCGCCGTGATGTTTTGCCCGATCGGCCCTTTGAAGAAGTTGTCGTAAATCGCCAGCGACGTGATATGCGCGCCCGCTCCGTGCGTCTGGCTCGTGAAACAGTGAATGCCGTCGTGGTGATAAACGTCCGCGGTACCCGTGTCCCACGCTGCGTATCCGTAGACCGTGTTGTGGTGAAACAGGAACGGTCCTGAACTTCCTCCCGCTACCTGACTGGCCAGCATCCAGCCGTGATCGACGTTGTAAATCGTATTGCCGGCGATCTCCACATGGCCTTCGCCGTTCTGGAAATTGTTGTACAGGCACCAGCCCGCATCGTGCATCACATTATTGCGGATCAGCCAGTTCGATCCGCTGATCGAGATGCAGCGCTGCGCCGATGCGTCCGCTGACTTGTCGCTGACCGAAGTGTGCACATACATGTTCTCAATCGTCAGGTTTTCAACCGTGCAGTGATTGCAGTCGAATCCCTCGATCGCCTCGGTCTTCTCGTTGTACTGCAGTCCCGTGCCGTTCGCCGTGTTCTCGATGATCCCGGTCTTCTGCCCGTCAACCGTGTAATAGCTCAAACCGTAGAGACAAATCGCTCCGCCGCAGCCCCCGTTCGGCGACGCGGCAAAGTAGGGAGCCTCAACAACGGCGCCGCTGTCGAACCGGATCGTGACCGGATTCCCCGCTGATCCATCGCCCTTCGGAGTCAGCAGTTGCGCACCGGCCTCGCCGGTAAGGGTCCCGCAGAGGTAAATCACATCGCCCGGCGAATTCGTAATGCGATTGAAGGTCGCCGGCGTGATGGTCGTCTGGCCGCTGCAGGCTGTCCCGCCGCTGAAAACTGTTTCAGTCTGGGCAATGTAGCGAGTACCGGCGAACGCCGGGCGGGTCATGATGAAGGCGCCCACCACGACAAAGGCCACAGCAGTGGCGAAAAGGGGAATCAGCCGGTTCACAGACGTTCAGGATACTCTTCCGCCGGGCCGGATCAGGGCCGGCCCGCCACGGAAGCGGAGGTGCAGAAGGATCTGGCGGCGATTGCATCGCGCGAACGCCTGCAACGCCGCCAGGAGATGGTGAAGTTTAGTTTTGAACCACGGTGCCCGTCAGACCTGTCGGAGGCGCTGGTGCCGTCCCCGCGGTCGAATAGGCGCCCACCGTCCACGAACCGGTCGCAGCGCGCGGATTGCCGATAATGTCGCTGTTCAGGCTCAGGATGCTGAGGGAGGTCAGGTTCGACCCGGCACCGATGACCGGCGATCCGGCCTGCGGTATTCCGGCGGGTGAGAGGTTCGCGCTGGAGACATACGCCGACGGACTCGCATCCTGTCCGGTCGCATTCTGCCATGATGCGAACGACCCGGAGTAACTGCCGTTATAGGCAAAGCAATTGCTCCCCGAACACCCTGCATAGATGTTGTTGTGCAGACCGCCCGAGGCGAAGCTCCCGCCGTTGGCGATATACATCAGCGTGCCGCAACCGCTGACCACGTTGTTCACGAACGTCACGTTGGGAGAACTCGACGTGCCCATGCAGATGTCGCCCGAGCTGCCCATGAACGTGTTGTTGTAGATCTTGTATCCGCCGTCGATCCCCGTCGTGAGAAGACCGTCGTTGTCGGTTCCTGCGCAGGTGTCGATCAGAGAGTTGTTGAAGATCGAGACGTTCTTCGTATTGCCGCTGTTGGCTTCGATGAAGATGTGCGCCGTGACGTTCTTGCCGATGCAGCCGCCGAACTTGTTGTTGTAGATGTTCACCGCGCTGATGCTGTCGGAGCCGTCGTTGTTGTAGCCCCAGATGTGAATCCCATCGTGGTGCCAGACATCGCCCGGCGTGTCCCAGTTCGAGTAGTCGTGGATGCTGTTCCCGACGATGTTGACGTTGGTCAGCGTGTTCCCCGAGTGCGGTCCGCCAAACGCGATTCCGTGATCGATGTTGTAGATCTCGTTGTTCGAGACCGTGATGCCCGAAGACGTCCCGCTGTCGTACTGCAGATTGATGCACCAGCTCACGTCATGCATCACGTTATTGTCGATCGTCCAGTTGTTCACCTGGCTGTGCGCCCAGATGCAGGAGCCGCCGCCGCCGCTCGGTACGCCCGTCGTGGTGACGTACATGTCGCTGATGGTCAGGCCCTTCACGACCAGATTGCTGCTGCTGTCGGCTTCAATCGCGTTGCTGTCGTCGTGGTAGGTGCATGACCCGCTCGGACACGCTGCTCCTGAATCGCCCGTCGCCGTCGCCTGGATCAATCCTCG
The DNA here is from genome assembly GCA_035545435.1 of Acidobacteriaceae bacterium. GTDB lineage: Bacteria > Acidobacteriota > Terriglobia > Terriglobales > Acidobacteriaceae > Palsa-343. The sequence goes on from DASZYN010000452.1 coordinate 3,858, forward strand.
CGTCGCCCCGTTCGCGCCGCCGTTTCCGTCGATCGTCACATAGCTCTGGTTGCTGGTGTTGATCGCTCCATTCGAGCCCTGCGGCGGGAATTCCGGAGCCTGCACAACCGCACCGCTCTCGAAATACAGCGTTACCGGATTGCCTGCCGTGCCGCTGCCCTGAAACGTCAGCGCGTTCTGATTGGCGCCAACCGTGATCGTTCCACAGATGTGAACGACGCTTCCCGGACCAATTTTCGTTCCCGTAGGCGCGGCCGACGTCCAGTTCCCACTGGTGTTGAAATAGTTGTAAGCATACGCATTCGCGCAACTCGAGCCGTTGCCGGAACCTGCCGCCGCCTGAGCGATATAAATGTCATTCGCCCTCGCGGCAACCGTACAAATGCCAAACAAAAATGCCGCTGTAAACGCAGCACTCAATACACGCGCATTCCTCACCATGAACGAAACCTCCAGGGGTCGCACCGAACCATAACGATCTATGCGGGACGGGTCTGCGTGATCAATAGCAAACTGAGGACCAGTCTGGACCGGAAAGTGACGTTCGATATGCCGTTCGGACGATGAGCGTGCACTAACGTAATCTGTCTTCCCTATCTATCTGATTATACAGCTTGTTATCGGCTAGCAAGACCCTATCTCAGGCCGGTCCTGCTGGTAGAACTGCCCCGAAAAATGACTCGTATGCGCCGATTCTGCCACGCAATCCCTCGGAGGTTGCGTAAAAAAGTGTTGCCTGTGGTTACTTTTGGGTGCGTGCTTTCACGCGGGGTTTCCGCAGCCGCTTCGCCACCGACTGCAACCGGCCCACCCAGTCGTAGGCGCCCGCTAACTTGGCCTGCAACAGGGGCCCGTCATCCGCGCTGTTGACTGGAAGCCGTTCCAGAAACAAGGGATCGCTCGCCGCTCCCGCTCGCCCAATCTGCGTGCACACCCCGTAGCGGTAGCCGCTCTCTTCCAGAATCGACCGCAGCATCGCTTTGAATGCCCCATCCGTCTGCGGGAATGCATAAGGATAGGCAAACGTATCGACCGCTACCCCTGTCTTCTCCTCAATCGTCTCTCGTGACTGCAGGATTTCCGCGCGAATCCGCTGCGGCTCCAGCCCGTGCAGCTGCGGATGGTTCACTGTGTGCGATCCGAAGGAGATGCCGCGCTGCTGCAAATCGCGCACCTCGCTCCAGGTCATGCACTCGCGCCGGTTGAACACCTGCGGCCGCTCCCCGATCGATGCGGTGGGCAGGAACATCGTCGCGGTAAAACCATACCGCTCCAGCGCCGGAAACGCGTGCTGGCAGAAGTTCCGATAGCCATCGTCGAACGTGATGACCACCGTCTTTTCCGCGGTTCCCTTACCCGCTCGCAGCGACTCGACCGCATCGCCAAGGCTGGTCGTGCGATAGCCCTGCTCATGCAGCAACGTCATCTGCTGCAGGAACCGTGCCGGCGTCGTCGCGATCCAGAAGTACGGTTGCAGAGCCGATTCGTCTTCCTCGGCCACGCTGTGGTACATCAGGATCGGGATTCTGCCGTCGCCCCGCCCCGCCAATACCTTGCGGACCGGCGCGGCCAGATACAACGTGCCGGCGCGATCGAACCGGGGGCTCACCGCTGTTTCCCCGGACGCGATCCGCCGGCCTGAACCGTGCTCGGCATCCCTTAGCTCCGCGTCGCCAGAACCCTCGGCTCGGCCGCGCTCCGCCGTGGCGCCGTGAAGTTCTCAATTTCGTGAGCCACGCGTCTCTGCTGCTCTGCCGTCAGCTGCGGGAACATCGGAAGCGACAGAATCTCTTTCGCCAGTTGCGTGGCAACCGGCAGATCCTCTGCCTTGTAGCCCATCGACGCGTACGCCTTCTGCTGGTGCAGCGGAACCGGATAGTGAATGCCCGTGCCGATGCCCGCCTCTTTCAGGTGCTGCGCCAGACCATCGCGATCGGCCGTGCGGATCACGTACAGGTGATACACCGAACGCGACCAGGACGGCTCATACGGGCACACAACCGCGTCGTTGCCCGCCAGCAGGCGGTCATATTCTGCCGCACGATCCCGACGCGCCGCGTTCCACTTCGCCAGATGACCCAGCTTCACCTGCAGCAGTCCGCACTGAATCGAGTCCAGCCGGCCGTTGTAGCCTTCCATGTCGTGGTAGTACTTCTTCGCCTGGCCGTGCTCGCGGATCATCTTGATCTTCGCCGCCACCGCAGCATCGTTGGTCGATACAGCCCCACCTTCGCCCAGCGCGCCAAGATTCTTGCCCGGGTAGAAGCTGAATGCCGCGGCATGACCCATCGTGCCCGCCTTCATCCAGCGATTCAGCTTGCCGGAGAAGTACTCCGCACCGTGCGCCTGGCAGGCATCTTCGATCACC
>DASZYN010000453.1:0-7237 GCA_035545435.1 Acidobacteriaceae bacterium
CCCTCCTGACGCTTGGCCAGAAAATACCGCATCGGCCGATCCAGCGATCGCGCCATTCGCACCATCTTTCCCGACTTCGCCGTCAGGGCAAAGGATCCCTGAATGGCACGCACCGCATCGGCCGGCCCCTCCAGCAAAATCCTGCGCGCGTCCTCGACGCTCATGTTGTAAAGATGATTCGATCCGGCCTCAACCAGATCGACAACTCGTTCGACGTAATGATCCATCGGCGCCTCGAAAGCAGTGTACGCGGAGCAGCTCAGGAAATTCCCCGTCCCCCGGGCCGTCCTAAGCGCTCATCGCCGCCAGCGATTCTTTCACCGTCGGGCTCTCTCCTGATTCGACTGAGCGCCGGCGGATCTGGTGGAATTGCGACAAAATACCGTTTGCCTTCGACAGAGTCGCAATCCGTTCCGCATACGCCACGAGCTTCGCTCCTGGAATCGCGAAGAGCGCCACATCGTCCGACAGTACATCCAGGTAGGCACGCGCGCCGCAACAACCCAGGCTCAATGCCGCGCGGCCTGTGTTCATCACTTGCGGAACAACGGCGCACGCCGGCCTTCCCATCGCAGGCGCGACCTGATTTTCTACTTGCTGTGTCGCTTCGGAAAGAATGAGCGTCTGATTCGAGTTCACGAACAGCATCACAACCTCCGGCGCGACCCGAGCCTGCGCCAGCGGACCGTACACCACGTACTTTGGCCGCGACTGCAGCACCGGAATCTGCGGAACATCCTCTGGCCGCACGTAACCCAGATCGGCAAACACCTTCAGAGCGTCTATCAGGTCGGTCTGCTGTTCCGGCGACGGCTGCAGGTTGTGCGTGTGTATGCCGATCGCGCAGCTGGAATGATCGGCCGCCGTCGTTGCGAAGGTTCCCGCCGCTCCGTCCTCCCAGAATCGACATCCGGCGGCAACCCGGCCAGAATGGGTCGGCACGCCCGCCGGCAGCGATTCGGAAAACGAGATGGCCACCGGCGGCTGCTTCAAATGCAGCGACTCCACCAGGATGTTGGCGATTGATGCGAAATCCGTAGAAAAACTCATGACACTCCTTGCAGATCGAACCTCTCCTCACGAATTCCGGGAGGAGTCCTGGCTCTGTGCTTCGGGCTCAGCAGTAAAACCCAGTTCAGAAATGAATCCGCGCAACTGGCCTTCCTGAACCGAAGACGGATCGTAGCGGATCGTCACCTTCGCCTCAGGGTAAGTGGCCTTCACCCACTTCACGCCCTTTTGCTCGCGCAGCATGGTTTCCAAACCGACCGCGCACGTAATGCAGGTGAACCCCTTCACGCGATACGCGGCGGTCCTGGTCTCTCCCGAGTGGGCCAACTCTGCCGCAGCCACCGTTCCAACACCCGCCAGCGTCATCATCTGCACAAATCTTCTGCGTTGCATATCCTGTCCTCCTGTCCGGCCGGCCAGAACCAGACCGCAATGTTCAGTTCGCAGCAGCCAGGCCCGGATCGTATTTCCACGCCGTCTGAATCGCGGCATTGTCAGAGAATCGGGTATCGGTGTACTGGCTGAACTCAATCTTCTTGTTGAGCACTCCGGTTTCGATCATCAAATCGCGAACCATATCGAAATCACCCTTGCGCGGTTCCAGCTCGCTGTAGATCACCCGATCCATTGGCTTCGTCAGCGCCCATCGCAGCAGCGCCGGCTTTTGGTTGTAGTAATAGCGGCCCACAAAATCCGCCGCATCCTCGCGGTATCTGCGGCCCTTATCGAGCCACAGTCCCGAGCGCGCAATCCCGTCCACCAGCACCTGCACAGCTTCAGGACGCTGATCGATCAGGTCCTGCCGAACCACCAGGATGCACGACATGTAGTCCGGCCAGTATTCGCGCGCCTGAAACAGAACGCGTCCGTAGCCGCCCATCTCCGCTTGTGAAGGAAACGGCTCGCCCATCACGAAGCCGTCGATCGCGCCCGCCGCCAGTGCTCCCGACACATCCGGCGGAGCCATCTCGACCATCCTGATATCGCCCGGCTTCATCCCCCACACCTTCATGGCGCGAAACAGGATCAGCCGCTCATCGGAAAAACGGCTGGGTATCGCAACCGTACGGCCCTTCAGATCGAGAAAGTTCTTCACCGGGCCATTCTTCTTCACCACCAGCGCGCTGCCGTAACGATGTCCCAGATACACCACCTTGATCGGCACGCCCTGCGAGGCCAGCGCAATCGCCAGCGGCGCAACGATAAACGCCGCCTGCACCTTGTTCGAAATCAGCGCCTCTTTAATTTCCGGAAAGCCCTGGAACATGCGCGGCAAAAAAAGCTCCCCGTTCTCCGAAAACTTCGAGATGTAGTCCGTCACCGGACACGTCAGCTGGCAGGTCACCGGAATGTACGCCACCACCATCTTTCTTTGCGCCGGCGGACGAAAATCGTTCAGCACCACATCCCAGTTCACGTTGAGCCACGCGTGCAGTCCGGTGATCAGCACCAGCCACGAGACGCAAATCACCACCGCCTTCTTAGGACTCATGGCGGAACCCCCATCGCACGGAACGCAGCTTTTCCAAACGCCGGAAAGCCAGGTCAAGAATCAAGCCGATCAGGCCAATCAGCAGAATGGCAGCCACCACCAGGTCATAGCGCTTGCCCGAGTTGCGGGAGTCGATCACCAGATATCCAAGCCCCGAATCCACCGCGATCATCTCCGCCGCCACCACCACCAGCCACGCAATCCCCAAAGCGATGCGAAGCCCTACAAGAATCTGCGGCAGCGCCGCGGGAAACAGGACCCGAGCCAGCAGTTGCGGCGGTGTTAAGCCAAAATTGCGTCCGGCGCGCCGGTACACCGACGGCACATTCGCCACCCCATTCACGCAGGCCACCACAATAGGAAAAAACGCCCCCAGAAAAATCAGGAAAATCGCCGCCTCGTCGCCAACTCCAAAGAAAATAATCGCGACCGGGATCCACGCGATGGGACTGATCGGTCGCAGAATCTGCATCGTTGGATTCACCACCTGATTCGCTGCCGGATACCAGCCCAGCGTCAGTCCCAGAGGAATGCCAACCAGGACCGCCAGTCCAAAACCAACAGCAACGCGCCGCAGGGAATCGATGATGTCCTTCCACAAAACATGGTGACCCAGCAGCTCTGCCAGTCCTTTTTCCACCTCGCGGGGCGACGGAAAAACCTTCGTTCCGCTCCAGCGCACGGAATAGTACCAGAGCGCGAGCATGAGCCCCGTGGCCACCACGGGCCAGAAGAACCGCTCCCACTTCGCGGGTTGGCTAAGCGCGTTCATACCTTGTGCGCCAGGCCAATCTGTTTGAAAATGCCGTCGCGCAGCTCGAGATAACGCGCAGAGCTGATGTCCCGCGGATGGGGAATATCGATGTTCACAATCTGCTGGATCGTTGCCGGCCGTGCGCTCATGACCACAACCCGATCGGCCAGCTGCACCGCCTCGTCGATATCGTGCGTCACAAAGATGACCGTCTTGCGCTCGGCCTCCCAGATGCGCAGCAGCTCGCCGCGCATCACCAGTCGCGTGATCGAATCCAGCGCGCCGAACGGTTCATCCAGCAGCAGCATGTCGGGATTCACGGCCAACGCCCGCGCCACTTCCAGGCGCTGCTTCATGCCGCCGGAAAGCTCCTGCGGGTAGGTCTTCTCGAACCCCTCGAGGCCTACCATCTTCACGTAATGCGCAATCCGCTGTTCGCGCTCGCTCCTCCCCAGCTTCGACAACCCGAAACCAATGTTGCCTTCCACCGTTAGCCACGGGAACACGCCCCGCTCCTGAAACACAAAGATGCGTCGCGGATCCGGCTTGCGTACCGTTTCACCGTCCACCCGGATCTCCCCGCTGGTGGGCGTCAAAAATCCAGCCATAGCATTGAGCAACGTCGATTTCCCACAACCCGACGGCCCCAGCAGGCAGACGAATTCCCCATCGCCCACTTCCAGACTGATGTTGTTCAGAACCTCGGTCCGCTTGCCGTCACGCTCGAAGACCATACTCACTCGATCGACACTCAGCCTGGTCTTGACGGTGAACGGCAAAGGGGCGGCTATAGGTTGCATCACGGGCATCAATCCTCCGAGTATCCCCAGCGAAATGACTTCACTTTTTCAAGCGACCGCATCCCCTGATCAAGCAGCAGTCCGATGATCCCGATAATCAGCATCCCCGCAACCACCAGGTCGTAGCGATTACCCGCGTTCCTCGCGTCAACAATCAGAAACCCCAGCCCCGAACTCACCGCAATCATCTCCGCCGCCACCACCACCAGCCACGCGATCCCCAGCGTGATCCGCAGCCCCACAATCAGGTTCGGCACCACCGCCGGATACAGCACGCGATACACCAGGCTCGCGGAACTCAGTCCAAAATTGCGGCCCGCGTTGATGTAAACCGCCGGAATACTCTGCACCGCATCGATCGCCGTCAGCATCAGCGGGAAGAAGCAGCCGACAAAAATTAAGAAGACCGCCGCAAGATCCCCAACCCCGAACCACAAAATCGCAATGGGAATCCATGCCAGCGGCGAAATCGGACGCAGGATCTGAAGAATCGGATTCAGCGCCATCTCCGCGCGCCGATACCAGCCGATCGCCAGCCCCAGCGGAATCGCCGTCACCACCGCCAGAGCGAAGCCCCACGTCACCCGGAACAGCGACGCAACCACATATTTCGTCAGCAGCCCATGGCGCACCAGATCGACGATCCCCCCCACCACACCCCAGGGGCCTGGCAGCAGATGACTTGCCTGGCGGCGAACCCCCACCTCCCACAACAACAGCAACAAGGCGATGAACGCCAGCGGCCGCCATAGCAGGCGAAGCTTCATCGATGTCGAGTGTTCCTCTCGCATGAAAGGGTCATGATCCTGCGGCGCAAACACCGCGCCGATTGCCGCAACGTCAGCGTTGAGATTTTCAGACCTGGGGTAACTGGGAACTAGTTTGCGCGTTTATGCTACCCGCCCGAATACGGTCCGCGCCTCATCCGAAAGATGGATACTGCCCAAAGACACTACGGGCCTGTCTGACAGCTTTTCCGCGAGTCAGAGCGAAACGAAGACCGCTCCGTCCTCCACTGTCAATTCAATGCCTGCCGCCTTCGCTGCTTCCTGCAGCGCCGCATCCAGCATCACCACCGGGTCTTTGCTCACGTCCAGTCGCCGCATCAGCCCTTCGCCCTTCTTCGCCCCTGCCGACAGTGTGATCTTCAGCCCCCGCCGTTTGCACCGAACCGGCGTACCGTCTTCCAGCTTCACATTCATCGGCTTGATATAGGCATCGACATAGTGCACGCCGATTCCGGATTTATCGTCACTATGCCCAGGCAGCTTTTCGGCTGCAGCTGCATTCACATCGCAAAGTTTCACTTTCACGCTCGGCTCCGCTCCAGGGCGATCCCTTTTGATTCCAGATATTGATCCATCGTCTTGCGAAATGCGCGAATGTGTTCCGGCGTGCTGCCGCAGCAGGCGCCGATGATGTTCGCACCTGCTTTGAGGATCGGCAGCAGGTCTTTCACCATCTCATCCGGCGTCTCGTCGTACACCACCTTCATCTGCACCAGCTTCGGCTGTCCCGCATTCGGCTGCACCATCACCGGCAGGCTGGTTACGGATTTATAACGCTCGACCGCCGTCAGCGCGCGCGTCATGTCCATCCTCGTGCCGCAGTTCAGCGCCACAATATGCGCCCCGCGCTGCTCCATAAATTCGGCCGCCTTCTCCGGCTCGATCCCCATCATGGTGCGAAACGTCGATCCGTCCAGCGTCACGTCATACGCCATCGAGCCAATGATGCACCGCGCGCCCGCCTTCTGCGCCGACTCGATCCCGATCCCCAGCTCTTCCAGCGAAGTCTGCGTCTCGATGATGATCGCGTCCGCCCCGCCTTCGACCAGCGCTCGCGCCTGTTCCTCAAACGCACTGCGCACCTGGGCTTCCGTGAAGTCGCCGTAGGGCTCCATCAATCCTCCGAAGGGCCCAATGTCTCCGATAACGTAACCGTCGCGGTCGCCAAACGCCTTCCGAGCGATCTCCACACCAGCCTTGTTGATCGCCACCACGTGATCGCCCTCACCATGGCGCGTGAGCATGATGCGCGAACCCCCAAACGTATTCGTGATCAGGCATTCGGATCCCGCCTCGACATACCGCCGCTGGATCCCCAGCACCCGCTCCGCATGCGTCAGGTTCCACGCCTCGCCGCAATTGCCCTGCTCCAGCCCGGCCAGCATCAGTTGTGTTCCCATCGCGCCGTCGCCCAGCAGCGGCCGCTCCAGAATTGCTTCCTGCAAAAGTTTCTTCATCGTCATTCCGTTTCCTGTGCCCGCTCTCTCTGTGCCAGCGCGTAGTGAATCGTCTCCAGAACCAGTCCCCACTTGTGATTACGGCTCGCTGCTTCGCAAAAACAGCCTGCCCCGCTCGCTTCGCGTCGCCACGACAACACCGCATTCAGGCGCTCTCCGTTGAGCGGCTTTTCCCGATCAATCGCGCCCATCACGCCCTCCGGATCGGCGATGTACTCGCACATATGCGTGTGACCCGTATCCCCCTCCGCCGGCGCGCACAGCTGTTCGCGGATCGGATACCCGTCCTCGCGCGGACCCAGCTTGACTCGATACTGAAACACGAGGGGCCGGCCCATGTTCGTACAGGTCGTCCCGTCGTAGCGAAACATAGCATCGAGCGAACCATCCTCATGCTCCTCGATGGTCAGCCGCTCCTGCGCCCAGCGCTGCAGAGCCCTGCGGTGCGTGTTGTAGGCGGCGTCCGGCTCCAGCGCCGGCGCACTTCCCACCCGCTCACCGCATCCCCGCGGCGGCTTGCGATACGCCGCCCGCCGATATTGGCACGGCCCAAAAGAGCAATTCTCGCAGGGAACCAGCGACGTCAGCCGGCGCAGCCGGTCCACGTGCCGCGTCAATCCAAATACAGCCAACTGCGATTTTCGCGGCCGCAGCATGCCGGATTCCAGCGCCTCCAGCTGCGACGGAAACTCCGCGCTCCGCGTCCGCTTGATCACCTCCAGCAAACGTAACTGCTCGGCGACATCCCATTCCGGATAGCCAGGACTGTAGTGCGGCAGCACCGCCATGCCATGCTGCTCCGCCCAGTCGCACAGTCGCGCACCCGCCGTCGTCGTCAGATGCTCCACCACCGCCGACGCGAACATTTCCAGGAAGAAATATTCATCGGGCTTTTCTTCCGACCACAGGCGCCTCGCTTCTGCTTCCGCCTCCGG